>NZ_JACVVH010000012.1:0-115396 GCF_016647865.1 Pseudomonas sp. S60
CGTACGGTGGTGTGAGAGGACGGCGGGTGTGAGCCCGCCTCCTACTCGATTATCTGGCATGTAGGCCCTGGCGGTGTCGCGAGCTCGACTCTCAGGTGCCCGCCTTGAGCCTTGCAGCGCCCTTGAGATCGAGCGCTGCAGCACCCGGCAACCCCAACCCCATCCCCCACGCAATAAAAAGCCCCTGCATTGCAGGGGCCAAAGACCTCGCTACCTACTACACCGTTGAAGGCGTACCGGCCTGTGCTGCCGTGCGACTCGCCGTGGTCGACGGCGCGGACGCCGACGGCCCGCTGGCGGCAGGGCGCTTGAGCAGGAAGCAGGACAGCGCCGGGATGAGGATCAGCGCACCAAGCATGTTCCAGATGAACATGAAGGCCAGCAGTATGCCCATGTCGGCCTGGAACTTGATCGGCGACCAGGCCCAGGTGATCACCCCGGCGGCCATGGTCAGGCCGACCAGCGCGACCACCTTGCCGGTGAACTGCAGGGACGCCTGGTAGGCTTCCTTCAGGCTGGCGCCGCCGCGCTGCACCACTAGCTGCACCGACAGCAGGTAGAGCGCGTAGTCGACCCCGACGCCGACGCCCAGGGCAATCACCGGCAGGGTCGCGACCTTGACCCCGATGCCGAGCCAGACCATCAGTGCCTCGCACAGCAAGGAGGTGATCAGCAGCGGGATGACCGCCACGATCACCGCGCGCCAGCTGCGGAAGGTGATGAAGCAGAGCAGCACGACGCCGACGTAGAGCAGGGCGTGCATCTTGTAGAACGAGGTTTTCACCACGATGTTGGTGACCGCCTCGATGCCCGCGCTGCCGGCTGCCGGCAGGAATTGCACCTCATCGCTGTCGTGCTGCGCGGCGAAGGCCTCGACCCGCTCCAGCACCGCCGACAGGGTATCGGCCTTGTGGTCTTCCAGGTAGGCGATCACCGGGAATACCGAGCAGGCGGGGTTGAGCGAGTCCGGGTTGTTGATCAGCACCCGGGAGGCGGCGAAGCCCAGGGATTGCGGCTCGCGGATGATGCTGTTCCATTTGTAGTAGCCCTCGTAGGTGCCACTGACCCCCTGGCGGGTGAGGGTGGCGAAGGACTCGGTGAACTGCACCCCCGGCACGTGGCTGAGTTCCCAGCCCAGGCGGTCCGCCTCGACCAGGTTGCTGAAGCGGTCGCAGACGTTCGGCGCGGTCTTGACGATCACCGCGAACTGGTCGGTCGACAGCCCGTAGTGGGCCGTCAGGTAGGCGACGTCGCGGTTGTAGCGCGAATCGGCGCGCAGTTCCGGGGCACCGGCGCTGAGGTCGCCGATCTGCAGGTCATGGCGCACCAGCAGCGAGACCAGGGTCAGGCCGGCAGCACAGAGCAGCGCACCCACCGCCCATTTGCGCTCGGTGAAACGGCTGAGGAACGTCCAGACCGGGGTGCTCGGCCCCGACGCGCCTTCCTGCTCGCGCAACGAGCGCTCGGCGGCCTTGGCGCTGACGCCGGTGTAGGACAGCAGGACCGGGATCAGGATGAGCTTGGTGAAGATCAGCACCGAGACGCCGATGCTGGTGGTCAGCGCCAGGTCGCGGATCACCGGGATGTCGACGATGACCAGTACCGCGAAGCCCACGACGTTGGCCAGCAGGGCGGTGAGCCCGGCCATGAACAGGCGCCGGAAGGTGTAGCGCGCGGCCACGTAGCGGTGCGTGCCGCGGCCGATGTCCTGCATGATGCCGTTCATCTTCTGCGCCCCGTGGGACAGGCCGATGGCGAAGATGAGGAAGGGCACGAGCACCGTGTAGGGGTCGAGCTCGAAGCCGGCCAGGTGCATCAGCCCGAGCAGCCAGGCCACCCCCAGGATCGACACCACCACCAGCATCAGGGTGCTGCGCAGGCAGCGCGTGTAGGCGAGGACGAACACCGTGGCGATCAGCGCCGAGATCCCGAAGAAGGCGACGATCCGCCCCAGTCCGTCGATCATGTCGCCGACCAGCTTGCCGAAGCCGACGATGTGGATGCGGATGCCTTCGCGTTCCTGGCTGCGGATCTTTTCCTCGAGGCTCTGCGACAGTGCCTTGTAGTCGATCGGCAGGCCGCTGTCGGCGTAGCGGTCGAGCAGCGGCGCGACCACCAGGCTCGACTTGTAGTCGTTGGCCACCACCCGCCCGACCGCGCCCGAGCGATTCAGGTTCATGCGCAACTCGTCGAGTTTCGCCGCGGAGCCGTCGAACTGGTCGGGCATCACCGGACCACCGCGCATGCCTTCCTCGGTGACCTCGGTCCAGCGCAGGAGCGGGGTCCACAGCGACTTCATCCACGGCCGGTCGAAGCCCGGGATGAGGAACAGCGCATCGTTGACCTCGCGCAGGGTCTGCAGGTACGCGGGGTCGAAGATATCGCCCTGGGTGTTTTCCACCACGATGCGCAGGCTGTTGCCCAGCCCGCCGAGTTCGTCGCGGTTGTCGAAGAAGTTCTGGATGTAGGGGTGCGAGCTGGGGATCATCCGGTCGAAGTTGGCGTTGACCACCAGCCGGGTCGCCTGCCAGCCCAGCAGCGCCGAGACCAGGGTGATCAGGACGATGATCAGCAGCCGGTGATTGAAGATCAGCCGTTCGACAGGGTTGCCGGTGGCTTCGTCGAAGTCCTCGCGTCGCGTGATGACGGGGTATCGGTTGTTATGTTGGTCGTGGTTCATGGCCATCGGGCGGTCTCTCGGTTTGAAGGCAGGTACGTACGCTGACAGTGGCCAGCTGCTACAGCGGCGCGTGCTCCAGCGACAGGCGCTTCACTCCGTCCGGGCCGACGGTGAGCAGGCCGCTGGGGGTCGGCGACAGCCCGTAGACCGGCGTGGCCGGCGAGCGGGGTTGCAACTGCAGCGACCCGCCTTGGAGGTCTCCCACCAGCAGTTCGCCGGCGGACGTCGCCAGGGCCAGTCGCCCATCGGCCAGCAGGGTCCCGGCGTTGATGGCGTTGGCGGTGTGGGTCTGCAGTTGGCGCCAGGTGCTGCCCTGGTCGTTGCTGGCCCAGGCATTGCCGCGCAGGCCGTAGACCACCAGGCTGGCCTGGTCGCCGGTGATGCCGAAGAAGGAGCCGGTGTAGGGCGTCTGCAGCTTGACGAAGCGCTGGCTGTCGCGCTCCAGGCGCAGCAGCAGGCCGAACTCGCCGGCCACGTAGATCTGCCCCGCGATGTTGCGGATGGCGTGCAGCGAATACTCGTCCGGGTTCTCGGTGCGCTCCATCCATGGCACCCAGTGCTGGCCGCCGTCCTCGGTGTGCAGGATCAGGTTGTAGGCGCCCACGGCCCAGCCGTGGGTCGCGTCTTCGAAATAGATGTCGAAAAGCGGCTTGGTCGGCCCGTCCGCCGCGAGCGCGGCAGCGTATTCCCTGGCGCGGTCCAGGCCGGGCGTCGTGGCGGGCAGGCGGGCGTAGTGCTCGACCGCCAGCGGGCCCAGCTGGCGGCCATCGAGCTGGCGTTTCCAGGTACTGCCGCCATCCGTGCTGTGCAGGATGACGCCGTCGTGGCCGACCGCCCAGGCCAGTGTTCCGTTCACCAGGCAGACGCTGACCAGGTCGCTGCTCAGCGGCACTTCACTTT
Source organism: Pseudomonas sp. S60 (assembly GCF_016647865.1). NCBI lineage: Bacteria > Pseudomonadati > Pseudomonadota > Gammaproteobacteria > Pseudomonadales > Pseudomonadaceae > Pseudomonas > Pseudomonas sp. S60. The sequence goes on from NZ_JACVVH010000012.1 coordinate 3,581, forward strand.
GCAGGAAGTGGTCCCCGCCGTCGTCGGAATGGAGGATATGGCCGCGCGGGCCCACGGCCACGACGTGCGTGCTGGCGGATGCCGCCAGCCCGTAGAGAGGAGAGCGAACGGCGCGCTCGGAGAGGCGCGCCGGCTGGTCTAGCGGATCGGTGAATGCCATGGCATCGAGCGTTGCGCAGAGGGCGACGCTCAGAGCCAGCCCCCGAGTCAGTGATTTCATAACGTTCTTCCAGGGTGGCGAGGGGGCCTGCCTGGCGCAGGCCCCTGTGCATCAGCGTTGGGATTGACGCGCGAGCGATTCGGGGGTGAAGAACGAATCGGGCTGGAGCTTCTCGCTGACGCGAAGCCCCTTGGCGGCACCCACGATGGAGGAGTGGTAGTAGACGCCGGTGGCGAAGTCGTACATCCAGAACGACGAAGCATGCGGGACCTGGTGGTCATACAGCTGGTAGGACGGGGTGTAGATCGCCTTGGCCAGCTTGCCCGAGGAGTCCCAGGCGTCGGACATGCCGGCGGCGAGGATGTCTTCGTCGTAGTACAGGCGACGCTTGGGCTGGACGTGGCGCATGCCGGGCTTGAGGGTCGCCTCGACCACGTGCACGCGGTGCAGCTCCCAGCGCATCACGTCCGGGTTGGGGTGGTTGGGGGCCAGCAGCTGGTCCGGGGTCGATTTCATCCAGTCGTAGTTGTTGTACGGGATGATCATTTCCTTGGTGCCCAGGTACTTGAAGTCGTAGCGGTCCTGCTTGCCGGAGAACATGTAGATCTCGTCGTAGAGCATGGCGCCGCCGGACGTGGCGACCGGGAAGTCGTACTCGGCATCGGGGGAGCGGCGTACCCGGCGCTGGCCTGGCGAGTAGCTCCAGGAGGCGTTCGGGTTCTTCACCGGGTCGACGTAGTACTTCTGCAGGTTGCCTTCACCGACGTTGCGCGCCGGGGCGTTGTAGATGTTCAGCTGGGTCAGGTACAGGCCGTTGGCGGCGAAGGTCGCGGGGTCGAGGGCCTTGTTGTAGTACTGCGATTCACCGCGGTTCTGCACGCCGGCGGTGAGCACCTTGCTGCCCTTGGCATCCACGTACCAGCCCTGGCCGCTGGTCAGCAGGGACTCGCCCTTGTAATGCAGCTGGGCGTTCCACACCACCTCGTTGCCGTTCTTCGGCAGGGGGAAGGGGATGCCGCCGAAGCACCCTTCCACCGATACGCCGTCATTGGTGGTCTTGCAGCGGGTGGCGTTGGCGAGGCTGTTCTGGTTGACCCAGTCGGGGTAGTTGGCGCTGCGCCGGCTGGGATAGACGGTGACCTTGTAGGTGTCGGGGAAGCGCTTGAGCAGCGCCTTGGTGCCTTCGGACAACTGCTCGGCATACTGGTCGACGTTCTTGCCGGTGATGACGTACAGCGGCTTGTCGTCGGCATAGGGGTTGGCCCAGAAGCCCGAGTCCGCCTCGAAGCCGGCGGGGCGGGTCGAGGTGGGCAGGCCACCGGTGTAGGCCGGGATGGTGCCCGCGGCATTGCCGGCGACGGTCGCGCCCCAGGGCGTCAGGCTCTTGCCCAGGTCGGCGACATCGGCCGCCTGGACGGCATGAACCGCACCGACGCCGAGGACGGTGGCGGTCAACACTGCATTTCGGAAATTCATGTTCAAGCTCCCATCAGAACGCGGTTTGATAAGTGAGGATCAAGGTGTCGCGGTCGTGCAGGAAGGCCAGGCCGCTGAATTGCTCGGCGCCGCCGATCCGTCCGGTACGGCCGTCGCGGTGGGTGTAGGCCAGGTCGAACTGATGCTTCATCGCGCCGGAGAAGTATTCGAGGCGAGGCCCGAGCCTCACCAGGTAGGAGTCCTCGGGCGGGATGCCGGCGTTGCTGGCCGCCGGGTTGCCGTACAGGCCGTAGGTCAGGAACAGCGGGAAGGACACATCGACGCTGGGCAGCACCTGCTGCCAGGTCGGGGTGAAGGAGACGCTGAAGGCCGCGGCATTGCGCGTCGAGCAGCCACGCAGCAGTTCCTTGTCGGCGCAACGGCCGGCGACGGACCCGCCTTCGCTCTCGCTGGCGTTGAACATGCCCTTGTTGTCGGTGACTTTCACCAGGTGCGTGTAGTCGAGCTGCGCGGCAATCGAGCCACTGTCGAACAGCGGGTTCTTGTTGATGGTCACCGCGCCGCTGAGCAACGCATGCACGGTGTCGCCACGGGCGCCTTCGAGGTCGGGCTCGGGCTGGCCGATGGCGACGAAGGCACCGGTGGAGCTGAGCGGCATGTTGGTGCGGTAGTTGACCTCGGCGCCCAGGCCGACGGACTTGTACACGCCGTTCCAGGTCAGGCCGTACAGCTCGATGTCCTTGGCATGCACGGCGCGTGCGTAGCGGTCGGTGGCGGAGGCGACGACCACCTGGTTGGACCAGCTCGCGAACTTGTCGTCGAACTTGCGGTACCAGAGCCCGAAGCTGGAGTCGCTGGCCCATTCCGGCGACCAGCGCAGGCCCACGGCGATGTCGCCGTTGTCGCCTTCGATCGCATCGCGACGGGCCACGCCCGGCGCCAGGAAGTCGGGGCCGCGCAGCGCGCCATCGCTGACGGCGAAGTAGGTGCCCCCTTCGGAGACCCGCGACGGCTCGAACTCGTAGGTGTACTGGAACATCACCGACAGCTCGGGCAGCAGTTGCCAGGTCGCCGCGACCTGGCCGATCGGCAGGGCGGTTTCCTTGGCCGAGGCGCCCGGGCTCAGGTCGCTGAGCAGGCCGTCGTTGGGCGACATCGAGTACGACAGGCTGCTGCCGTTGCCGAACAGGAACTCGCCCGGTAGCCACGCCAGGCGACCGGCCTTGAGGTTGAGGTCGGTGGAGCCGATGTTGAAGTTGCCCCAGACGAAGTAGTCGCGGAACTCGGCGGACGGGCCGGCGTAGTAGCGCCGCACGGTGCCGGAGTACTTGTTGTTGCGGTAGTTGGCCTGGGCCTGCAGGCCCGGGGCGCTTTCGCTTTCGTCGGGGAAGTTGTGGTCGTACCAGCCGGCACCGCTGACCCGCAGGCCGTACTTGTCCTGCCAGTTCAGGTCGAATTCGGTGAACAGGTCCAGGCGCGAAAGAATGACGTCGCCTTTATCGAACAGGTAGTTGCCTTCGTCGAAGCTGACGTTGTTGGCGATCGCCTTGTCGCGCCCGGAAACCCGCCATCCCTGGTTGTAGCGCACGGTGGTGTCGAGGCTCATGCTCAGGTCGGGATTGCCGGTGTCGATGCTGAACGCGCTCGCCTGGCTGGCCCACAGGACGGAAAAGCCGAAGAGGGCGGCCGAGAGGGGCGCGGCCGTCGAGGCGAGGGCGATTGGTCTGCACTTGCGCTGCATTGGGTGTCCTCATTTCTTGTAGTTGTGATCACGCGAAGCGGTGCCCATCTGCTGTTACGGGTAGAGCAAAATCATGAACTGCGTTCAGATAGGTGTACGTCGAGTATATATAAATAAACCCGTCGCAGCACAAGCGAGCGCTGCGGATGCGCCGGCATTTATTTCATACGCGCGTTTCATACAGGCATGCGCAGGCCCTGTCGCAGAGGCCTGAACGCTGGTGGGAAGGGAGGATAAAAACCAATGAATTCAAATGGATGAGCCAGGCCTGTGGCCTGGGTCAAGCGCTGCGGGAAGGGCGGGAAGGGCGTCAATCCACGGTGGCGGATTTGTTATCAAACATGTCGCCGGGGTGCGCTCAGGTGGGCTCCGGCATGCTCTCCAGGAGGAATCGCACCGATTCGTCCAGCTGGCCCTGCTGGTCGCTGGACAGCCGATGGAACGCAGCGTAATTGCACCCGAACTGCTCCTGGCTGATGGCCTGGAACACCTCCCGCCCGCTGGCGGTCAGGCGTACCCGCACGGAGCGCCGATCACGCGCATCGACGAGCCGCTCCACCAGGCCGAGCGCTTCCAGGTGATTGAGCCGCTTGGCGATGCCGGGCAGTGAAATCAGCGACAGTTCGCCCAACTGGGTGGGGGTGCAGGCGGTCTCGCTGCCGAGTCGCTTCAAGGTCCCCAGCATCATCGCCTCGCCCACGTTCAGGCGGTGTTTCGCGGCGGTCTGGACGAACAGCCTTTGCATGCGCTCGCCGAGAATGTACACCCGTGCCACCAGCCCCACGGCCCGGGGCTCGACCTCGTCGCTGAGGGCGCCCCAGCTCACGTCATCCGCGGCTGCAGCGGCATGGCCTGGCGTTTCCGTGGCGGGTGCGGGGGGCGCGGCGTGGGTCGATGCGCTCGCCTGGTTGCCGAGGTCCAGGGCATAGCCGCTCAGTTGCAGCAGCAAGGCCCGGGCGTTGGCGCTGACAGCGTAGATGTGCTGCTGGCCCTTGCGGGTCTCCTGCACCAGCGCGGCGTCCTTGAGTACCTTCAGGTGCTGGGAAACGGCCGAGCGCGAAACCGTCGTCCGCTGCGTCAGTTCGCCCACGGAGCACGGCCCCTTGGCGAGCCATTCGAACAGGCCGCGCCGCGTTGCGTCAGCCAGGGCGCCCAGCAAACCGGCAAGCTGTCGGGATTGGTTAGTGGTTGCTGACATATCTTCGCTCGCTTGTGCAGGGTTCGATCAGTGAAAGGCTCGGGGCTCACACCGGTGCTCCCGAATGTATTACATGAGACGGCATTTCATGAAACCCTTTCCCGGGCGTTGACGTAGCAGCGCAATAGGTCTATTAATTTCTCGCGGAAAACAAAACGATGTTCACATATAAGAATAATGCGGAGAAAACTAGCAATGACCTCCCTACGCAAGCAACTGCTGGCCCAGATTCTCGACCCCGATGTCGCGTTCGACCAGCCCGCCGACCAGGTGCATGAACTTCAGGTCCGGGCCGCCCAGGAACTCTTCGAAGAACGCCTCCAGCAGATTCCCCTGCTGCGCCACCGCGCCGAGGAAGCCGGTATCAGCCGGATCGAGCGGCTCGAGGACCTGGTGCCGCTGCTGTTCGCCCACACCGTCTACAAGTCCTATCCGCAATCCTTCATCGACAACAACCGCTGGGACCGCCTGCTGCAATGGATGCAAACGCTGTCGGTCGCCGACCTCGGCAACGTCGATGTCAGCGGCGTGCGCAACATCGACGAATGGCTCGACCGGCTTTATGCCGCCGGTCATCGTCCGCTGGCCACCAGCGGCTCCAGCGGCAAATGTTCGTTTCTCAACCAGACCCTGGGCGACCAGCAGAACAAGACCCTTCACTTCAAGCACGCCACCGGTTGGCCCCATGTGCGTTCCGAGCCCAATCGGCCGCTGTTCTGGCTGGGTCCGATCAAGGGCTACAACAGCGCGATCGAGTCCGCGCAGATCGGGCGGATCAACTGGGGCAAGCCAGGCGCCATGCATGCCCTGACCGAAGAGCCCTTGCTCATCTCCGAGGTCAGTCGCGGCGCCGCGATGCGCAAGGCGATCGCCGAGGGCAGCGCCTTGCCCGAGGACATCAAGGCATTCGAGGAACACGCCAAGGCCCAGGCGCTCAAGGGCGCGGCGGACATGCGCAAGCTCGCCGAGCTCATCCTCGATCACCGCCACGAGCCGATCATGATTACCGGGCTGTGGTCCCAGCACATGATGATCATCCAGTGCGCCCGCGAACGTGGCATCGGCGACGGCGAGTTCCACCCGCAGACCATCGTCCAGGCCGGTGGCGGGATCAAGGGCGTGCCGCTGCCCGAGGACTACAAGGAGCAGGTGGCGCGTTTCTATGGCAACGTTATCCGCCCGGCGGCCTACGGCATGACCGAGCTCGCCCAGTTGATGCCGCGCTGCGAGGCGGGGCGCTATCACCGTGCGCCCGGGTTGATCTGGCTGGTCACCGACGAGGCGGGCGAGCGCCTGCTCGGGCCGGCGGATGCCGATGCCGAAGGCCAGGCCATCGGTCGCTTCGCCTTCCTCGACCTGCTCTTCGAAGGGCGTTGGGGCGGGGTGATCACCGGTGACAAGGTCACCCTCGACTTTTCCGAAACCTGCCCCTGTGGCCGCCATGGCCCGACCCTGCTGGACAACATCAGCCGTTTCGCCCAGATCGGCCAGGACGATCACATCGGCTGTGCCGGAACCCTCGACGCCTATATCCGTGGAGCGCTTGCAGAATGACCACTTCCCTTGCCAACCAGGCTGTTCCGACCCCGGTCCACCACGTCATCAAGGGCGAGGCGATCGCCGGTGGCGAATGCGAGTACGGTCCGAGCGCAGCGCGCTTCGCCACCCCTCGCCTGGAACTCGACAAGCTGGTGTGGACCCGTGACAAGCCCGGGCCTGCGTTCGATACCCCGGTCAGCGAAATCATCGACGTGCTGGAGCAGACCGGGCAATGGCTCAAGGCCGACCCCCAGGGGCTGGTGGCCGAGGCACTGGAACACTCGCTGAAGACGGGGACCTTGCCGCGCAACATCATGGAGTTCTCCTACGAAAACATCGGCGCGCCGTTCAACCGTGCCGGGCTGGAGTTCCAGTTGCGCACGGAGCTGGGCGGAGCGGACGTGATCGATGGCTGGCGCCTGGTGGATGACGCCCCCAGTGGCCGCCCGACCCGCGTCCGGGCGTTCCCGCCACGGCTGATCCATATCGTCGCCGGCAATGCGCCGGGGGTGTCCGCCCTGACCGTGGTGCGCGGCGCGCTGACCAAGGGCGTGCACCTGCTCAAGCTGCCCTCCAACGACCTGTTCACCGCACCCGCCATCCTGCGCGGGATGGCCAGCGTAGCGCCGGGCCACCCCTTGACCCGCTCGTTCTCGGCGGCGTATTGGCGCGGTGGCGACGAGCAGGTCGAGAGTGCCCTGTTCCGCCCGCAGTACTTCGACAAGGTGGTGGCCTGGGGCGGCGACAGCGCCATCCGCAGCGTCAGCAAGTACATCGGCCCGGGCTTCGAACTGGTGTCATTCGATCCGAAAACCTCGGTGTCCTTCATCGGTCGCGAAGTGTTCGCCTCCCAGCAGGTACTGGAAAGCGTCGCCGACCGTGCGGCGTTCGACGCCACCCTGATGAACCAGCAGGCCTGTGCCTCCAGTCGCTTCCAGTTCATCGAGGGCACGACCGAGCAGGTCGACCGCTACTGCGCCTTGCTGCAGCAGCGCATGAATGTCGAGCGGCCCACGGCATCGGCCATCGGCCCCAGGGTGCCCGGCGGGTTGCGCGACGAGATCGATGGCTTGCGCATGCTGGCGCCGGCTTATCGCGTGTGGGGCGGCTATGGCGGGGAAGGGCTGGTGATCCGCTCCGAGGACCCGGTGGACTTCCATCCGGACGGCAAGATCGTCAACGTGGTGCAGGTCAACGACCTGCGCGACGCCATCCGCCATGTGAACATCGCCACCCAGACCGTGGGCGTCTACCCGCCGGAGCGCAAGGCGCTGCTGCGCGATGCCCTGGCCTCGGCGGGCGTGCAGCGGGTGGTGAACATCGGTGGTTCGGCGGGCATCGAGGCCGGCCTGCCGCACGATGGCTTCAATCCGCTGCAGCGCTTCGTGCGCTGGATCAATGATGAGGGGTGAGTCGGTGACTTAGCTTGTCCAGCCTTGGTGCCTTTTTCGTTGGGATGAGGCACGAGGCTGAGTATCCTTGACATGTTGGATCAATCAAATTGAAACATTTACTAGCTGTACGTTGATCGACGCCGCGTTGCTATCCCATCCGGATAAGTACACAATTGAGGCCAGTCCCGAATCTGGGATTTATGAAAAACCTTATTTTTCAATGGGTAGGACGCCAGATACGAGTCTCGTTTCCCGCTCAGCATTCATCGCCCGCAGACGATTCTTGCCGGGCATGCGGGCATTTCGCCTAATCCGTATGCGCTAACAGCGCAGCATTTTTGCGTAGTTGATCCAAGTAATTTGCCCATTGTTGTGCCGCCTCGCGGCGCTGTGGCAGCAGTTGGGCGCGCGCGTAAACCGCGCCCAGCGCGCCCGGCATGCGGTGAGACAAAGACAACTCCAATACAATCGGATCGACGCCCAAATGCTCGTGGGCGATAGTGCGGTAGGTGGCGCGGAATCCGTGCGCGGTGATGGGGTAGTCCGGCCATATCCGCTGATAGGCTTTGGCCAAGGACGTGGCGTCAATTGGGTAGCCCGGATAGACCGGTGAGACAAAGACCCAGCCATTGCCCGCCTCATCCACCACTCGCCGTTCATGGAGCTCACGCAACAGCACAAGGGCCTGCTCCGGCAGTGGCACGATGTGTTTGCTCTTGTCCAGATGGCGGGTCTTCCCAACAATATAACGCCAATCGGCGCTGACCAGATCGACGTCTTCCCAGCGCATTTTTACCAGCTCGCCAGGGCGAACGGGCAGCATGACTAGCATGCGCATCGCTGTGCTCACACTGCTTGGGTTTAGTTGATCCAGACGCAGCAGAAAGTGACCCAAATCGGCTGGTCGTTCGATCGCTGGATTGCTGATCACCACATGGCGAACCTTAAGCTCTTCGGTGTTGCTCAGGGCCACGTTGCGCTCCACCCAGCCACGGCCCTCGGCAAAGCCGAGGACGGCGCGGATGATGGTACGCACGCGCTTTGCCATGGCCAGTGTGCGTGCGCGGCGCAGGGTAGCGATGATCTCGATGATGTGGTCCAGCTTGATCTCGCTGACGGGGATGCTGCCGATCGTGGGCAGGATGTGATTGTTCAACGCGCCGCGGAAGCCCGCGAGGGATTTGCTCACGAGGTCGTGCGATTTGAAGGCCAGCCACTGTTCGGCTACGTAACTGAAGGTGCGTTCCTCATTGAGTAACTGCTCGGCGATTTTCTTGCGTTTGGCCTTCAGCGGGGCGACGTGATGGGCTACGTTCTGGCGCGCGGCTCGGGCCAAGTCGCGGGCGTCTTTCAAGCCAATGTCGGGATAGCGGCCGATTGCGTACACGTTCTCCTTACCATGTAGGCGATACCTCATCCGCCAATATTTAGCAGCAGACTTGTTCGACTTCTGCGAGGCCTGGACATGAAGGTACAGACCGGGCACCTCGCCGTCAGCGTACTTGCCGGGCTCGGCAATGGCGCGCAGGAAAGCATCGCTGAGTTTTCGCCGCAGTCCAGGCGTAGGGAGGGAAGTCGTCATGTGCGGGTACTTTTTTTCGAAAACAGAAAAAGTACCCAAAAATATACCCGCAGAAGCGTTGGAAATGGGCGGAATACGACGGACGGCATTGGGCTTGAGTTGAAGTTAAGATGCTGAATTTATTGGAATTTCTGGATCTCAGTGGAAGTCAGTCACAAGCTATCGGGATCCCCGTTGATAGCCTGAGTCTCATGATCGATTCTGCCCTCGCAGGCATAGGTGTGGCCTGGGTTCCCGAAAGCCACGTAGAGGAGCACCTGGAATCGGGACGTTTGGTGCATCTTCTGCCTGACTGGTCACCTGCCCACACAGGGGCTTCCCTTTTTTACCCCGCAAACTGTCAACCATCACCAGCGTTGGCATTGTTCGTTGCTGCAGTGAGAGCTTGGGCCCGCAACCAGTTTTGAAAATCGATCAAGTCTTTCTCTTTCAATCCTAGGTTCAATTGCTGCGCATCTGAGCGAACATTTCCTGGCTTTGCCAGTGCGAGGCTGTTCATACAGATTCGACTTTGGCCTAAGTGCTCTGGCATAACTCACCACGCAGCAGCTGAACAGATTTACCAGATCACACCATCGAGCATCAGGCCTCAGCTTAGGTAAGAAGCCTAGGCCTGCTTATGTGTTGTTACCCTTGGTATTCTGAGTAGACTTGAATTGAGTTCGATAAGCTTTAGGCGTGATTCCTAGATGTCGCTGGAAAACCTTCCTCATGTGATCCTCTGACCCAAATCCGCACGCGCCTGCGATTCGTTTCATTGGCGTTTCCCCATCGCAAAGCATCCTCCGTGCACTCTCGAGTCTTGCACGTTCAATGAATTGAGAAGGAGAGCTATCCGTCTGGCGCTGAAAGACACGTCGGAGATTTCGAGCACTCATATTGATTTGGGTTGCGAGTACGTCAAGGCAGAGGTTTTGATTAAGATTTTGGAGTATCCATTCCTGGAGTGCCCTGATTCCAGAATGCGCGGTCATCTGACTATCTAGGTGCTGGCTGAACTGCGACTGCCCCCCTGGTCGCTTCAGAAAAACAACCAGTTCTCGGGCAATGGTCAGTGCTAAATCATGACCAAGGTCTTGCTCGACGAGCGCTAAGCTCAGATCCAGAGCAGCCGAAACGCCAGCGCATGTCCAGATATGATCATTCCGGATGAAAATCGCATCGGCATCGACCTCAATCCCAGGGTAATCGGAAGCAAGGCGCTTAGCTAAGCTCCAATGTGTAGTAGCACGCAGCCCATCCAGGATGCCAGCTTGAGCTAGGAAAAAGGCGCCCGAGCACACTCCCACCAGACGTTCTAGATTTTTCGCTGAGCGCCTGCACCATTCAACGATCTCCCCGTGCTCATCCACTGCCGTACGGATATCACGCGCGCCTACGATCAGCGCAGTGTGTGGTTTTTGTGCGCTGCTCATTGCTTCGGCGTCCAGCTTGATAAGCGTATCCGAACACACTGGGCCGGCTTCTAGCGCGACTAGATGAAGCTGGTAATAGGGGAGGGCTCCGTTCGCTTTCAGGTGAGCATTGGCGTAGTCAAATACGGTAAGGGCGCCGATGGCTTCAAAAGATTTGAATCCTGGGTAGATCACGATATGTACGGTATGCGGCGTGGGTACATCGGTGAGCCTCATGGAGCAGGTTCCTTGGTGGTGGCTATCGGACAGAGTGCAGGCGAATGTGGCCAACCTGAGGTGGGTGGCCTAGCAGAACCCTCCACATATTGTATGTTGTGCAACGTTATAACGTAACGAGTTTGACTATGAAAACACGTGCCGCAATCGCCTGGGGGCCGAACCAACCCCTCGAGTTCGAAGAGATTGATCTAGAGGGGCCAAAGGATGGGGAGGTGCTTGTCCGAATTGTGACGACGAGCCTTTGCCACACGGATGTCTTCACACTTTCTGGGCGCGATCCGGAGGGGAAGTTTCCATGCATCCTTGGCCATGAAGGTGTAGGGATTGTCGAAGATGTCGGCAGGGGCGTTACCTCTGTTAAACCTGGTGACCATGTAATCCCCCTTTACACACCCGAAGATCCTAACTGCCCGTTCATCCAATCAGGCAAAACCAACCTGTGCCAAACGATTCGTAAGACCCAGGGTGAGGGTCTAATGCCGGACGGTACAAGTCGATTCTCATACAAAGGCCAGACGATCTTCCACTACATGGGTACCTCTACGTTTAGTGAGTACACTGTGTTACCTGAGATCGCGGTGGCAAAGATCGACCAGGCTGCTCCTCTGGCTAAAGCGTCGATCATGGGGTGTGCGATTCCCACTGGGATCGGCGCTGTACGGAACACAGCAAAAGTGCGGCCTGGTGATACCGTTGCGGTCTTCGGTCTGGGTGCTGTAGGGATGGCAGTCATCCAAGGCGCGGTACTGCAAGGAGCCGGGCGGATCATCGGGATTGATGTAAACCCCAGTAAGTTTCCTCTGGCTATGTCACTCGGGGCGACTGAGTGCGTAAATCCCAGGGATTATCGAGAGCCGTTGCAAAATGTGATCATCGACATGACGAATGGAGGAGTAGATTTTTCATTCGAATGTGTCGGTAATGTTGAGCTGATGCGAGCGGCTCTCGAGTGCTGCCACAAGGGCTGGGGGGAGAGCATCATCATCGGCGTGGCAGGAGCTGGGGAGGAAATCGCCACTCGACCTTTCCAGCTCGTCACTGGACGCGTTTGGAAAGGCAGTGCGTTTGGTGGTGTGCTAGGGCGCTCAGAGCTTCCCGGCATGGTTGACGAGTGGCTCCGCGGTGAGATCAATGTCGACCCCTACATTACTCATAACATGGATCACGAGAGCTTGAATCACGCATTCGACTTGCTCAAGCGAGGAGAGTCTATTCGCTCGGTCATTCACTATCGAGAGAGCGAAACATTAAAACATGACCTTCCCGGGGTAATCCTTGATCGGAATGGTAGGGTCATTCCGAGCCCAGAGCAAAATCGGGCACCTGTATAAGCGTTAGCTGGCCTCACAACTGTGAAGGCCAGCGTTCGATCGTGAATTACAATGCGTGCGATCTAATTGTGTTTGACTTGACCCCTATAATTTTCTGTGAGCGTAAGGCCGTGAATGTTACTCATAAGCAAACAAAGACAAAACTTAGACGTATGGGAAACAACGCGTCGCTTCTGTTAGGGGTCGGTATATTTGCTCTAGGGTGGTGGCTAATACTCTCAGAGGTCGTTGATTGTTGCATTGCTTGATGTGGAGTATTGGATCGCCTGCCTCACGTGTGCTTGCTTGTGATCTGTAATTTAACTTTGCTGATGTAAAGCCATGCAAGGGTTAGCGAAATAGATGTTCCAGCAACTGCTTTGAGTCCCAGGATTAGGTCGTCACTGCCAATGGTATTCAGCATCAGCCCAAAAACTGCAACTCCTGTGACTCCGCCAGCTTGACGGGCGAAAGCAAATATAGCAGAGGCAGATCCGGCATCTTGATGACCAGCCTCAGACAAAATTAGATTTGTCATGGCTGGTGCGGCAATGGAGGTGCCTGAGCCAAGTACCATCATCGGAATGAAGAATTGCCAAACAGTCCAATTTGCATTTATGAAGAGCAGGAGTGTAAAGCCTGTAAGGCTAATGATTGAGCCTGCGATTGCTAATGTTTTACTGCTAAAGCGTTTTGCTAGCCTGGTGGAGTTAAAAACAACCAGGGTGGTGCAAATCATCATTGGCAAGAAAGAAAGTCCCGCCTCGAACGACGAAAGTCTAAGTTTTGTTTGAAAAAATATACTCATAATGAATACCGCGCCATAAAACATTAGGCTGCATATGGAGCCGATTATGAGTGCGCTAACAATGGTTCTGTTTTTCATAACCGAGGGCGCAAGCACTGGCGCGGAACTACGTTTCTCACTGGCTACGAAAATACCGAGCATGAGAATGCCGACTGCTATGGAGATAAGTGGGGTGCTGTTGCGCAGACCGTTCCCTGCTTCAGTCAGACCGAACGCGAGCAAGCCCAGCGTTGATACAATCAATGTTTGTCCAGGAATATTCAGCCGCTGCTGGATACCTTTTCCAGACGGGGCATAGCGTAGGGCAAATACAATACACATCAGCCCTAGCGGTATATTAACTAAAAAAATACTCTGCCAACCAAACAGGCCAATAAGCGCCCCCCCAATGACTGGGCCGGCAGCTAGTGCTAAACCGCCTGACGTTGCCCAAAGCCCTACAGCTAAACCTCGGCGCGCATTGTCTGAATAATATTTTCTGATGAGCGTTAAGGAGCTCGGTACTAACAGTGCTCCGCCCAACCCCTGAATACCACGTGATATGTCAAGCCAAAGAATGGAGGGCGCCAAGGCACAACCCAGGGAGGCGATGGTGAAGATGGTCACACCGCTGATGAAAATATTTCTAACGCCGAAACGCTCGCCAAGCTGGCCAGAACTGAGCAGTAGTGCAGCAAACACTAGCGAGTATGAATTAATTACCCATTCAAGGTCGGCGATACTGGCGTTGTAACTTTGCCTAAGCGCTTCGAGGCCAACATTGACAATGCTGACATCCAGCTGGACGATGACGAATCCAAGGCAGACCGCTGCGTTGAAAAGTAAATCGCGGCCACTTAGTTTAGTGCTCATAAACAATCATTTCCTCGAGCAGCTCTACTCAATTACACTATTGTGCAAGCTTGTAGACCTGATTGACAGCAGGGCTGGCCTGTACAGTGGCACCGACCAAGATGGCTGAAATGATACGTTTTTTTGGCTATTTTATAGATAAGCAGGAGTCTACACTTGTTTACTGAGAGTCTACACATGCCGATTTTTGCCCGCCAGAAGTGGCAGGGGGCGTCAGGCTGCTGATGATTTTGCTCTGGTGTTCGTCCCGATAGCTGCTAGGTGGTAGCCCGTAAATCCTTCGAAAAGCAGTGCTGAAGCTACTCTCTGAACCATAGCCCAAGCGGAAAGCCATACTCTTGATGGGTTCATTGGAAAGTCGCAATGCTTTCGACGCCATGTGCATGCGCCAAGCTGCCAAATAGCGCACTGGCGTAGTGCCCGTGGTATCACCGAAGCGTCGAGCAAATCCTGCTCGTGACATGCCTGCTACGTTCGCCAGTTCGGTCAATTGCCAGTTTCTCTCTGGTTCTGAGTGCATTGCCGACAATGCTCGAGATATGCGCGGGTCGCGCAATGCACTCAACCATCCGTCGATCCGGGACTCTTCTGAGAGTATCCAGCTGCGAATGCCCTCAATCATGACCAGTTGCATTAGATGATCCCCTGCTAAGGAAGAGCCAAGACGCATTGACTGGCTTTCTTCATGCAATCGAGACATGAGCCAGTGCAGAACGGAGGACGTTCCACTTCCGGTAGCCACAGGGATTATTTCTGGAAGCAGCTGAAAGAGGGTGTGTCCTGCCTCCTGGTCTATTTCCATTTTTCCGGCCAGAAAAAGGGTTTCTCCGCCGCCATAGTCTGCGATTCCGTGCCTTTTTATATAAGGAACAGTGCCAAGTTCAAGAGGCTTCAGAGTAATATCTGTAGTGAGGATAAAGGGGGCTTCGCGGGTGATAATGACGCCATCTCCCGGATTTAGTTTGTGCCAACTGCTGCTGTGCTCAAGGCGAAACCAAATAACACCCTTGCGTACCGCGATGAATTTCATTCCTGCGAAGCCCGGATAACGCAATGACCAGGTTTTACCCGAAGACTGCCCACTTGTCAGGTAGCTTCGGGCGGATACCAGCTGGAGCACTGACGATAGGGGATCCATACAGCTCTCTTCATAACGTTGGGACAGAATATTCTCATCATTCTATCCTAGATTTTTCAGTCTGGCTGAAAAGCATTCGCGTAATGGCCAGAATGACGACAAGGAGTCGTGTTCAAATTTTCATGGTGCACGCTGAGAAAAGTCTACTGCCGTGGAGAACTAAGTGCGGGCTAGTGTGATGAGTCCGTGCAAGGCGAGTGAGAGTTTTATGCTCGCATGCACGGAAAGGTGAGTCTTGGTCACATCGTCTATACGGCTGGGGATGCCTTAACCAGATAAACGACGACCACAGCGGTAATCGCTACCAACACCGCCCCGTGGAATACGATGAGGGTTTTGGAGAAGGTTGCTTTAAGCCAGTTTTTCGAACCTTGTCCTTTATCGATCACCATAAGGAAATCGATTTTGTCTTTATCTGTTCCCCGAACTTTGTCATACAGTTTCCGGTAGCACCTTTCGAGCGCTAAGAAGTACCCATCCAGCCCCCAGAACGCGATGCCTGGGATATAGGCCAGCAGAGCAAAGCCTTTGTCAGCATCCTTAGCGGACAAGGCGAATAGTGCCGAAATCAGGATGATCGACCAGCCTTTAAGCAGGAACGAATTGGTGGACAGGCGGTTGACTACACCCTGAACGAATTCGAGGTGTTTGAGCTTGGCATCCATGGAGAGTTTCCGTCAAAAATTACTGTATAAAAGATCGATTGCTTTTGAGCCTCTAAGAGTGGACGCCTGCTGCATCCACTTTCGAAATTCCTCTTCTGCAATAGAGGTGAGGTGGCCGGTAGGGGCATCATGTGCGACGTTAAATTCCTCGTTAGAAACTACTGCATCCATCGCACGCTTGCTCTCCATCGCCATACTGTAACGCCAACGGCGTCGTACCAGCGTACTGAAATTGAGCTCCATATGTATCCAGGGAGACAAGGTCTTTTGCTCTTCATTTACCGAGTGCTTAAGCGAGATCGACTGCTCCGTGTTCATAAAGATGATCGTATCTGTCTGATCAATCATACGCTGCAGGGCGGTAGTCAGGATCATATGCACGTGAGCCGTGGTACGATTGCGGTCATCATAGTCGTAATTGATTTGGCCTTCGCGGCGACAGTACTTATTGTCGATGGCTTTCAGCAAGTCGTAGATCGAACCCCAGATGCAGGAGTCAATAAATACATTCAGGCCGCATTTTTCCTGAAGCTCCAGTGCGATTTGGATGGCCTCGTTTGCATCTTTGGAGGAGTGAGACAGGAAGATGTCTGCTTTTACAGCAGGGAAGAGTGATTTCAGAATGAGCGATGCATCGAACGTGTCCTCATCGATCATCAACTGAGCGAGGTCGTCAACGCGTTTTTTATTTGCATCTTTATAAGCATTGACTTTCGTGAAGTCGACGAAGTATGGGGCGGTGTTAATGCTCAGGTTGAAGCCGCGATCCATTAAACTTTTCCTTAGTTACTAAAAATCCGTTCGCTATTCGTATCGATGCCCAGGATGCTGTTGAACAGCGAGAAATAGTCCCCAGACTCTTCAAGCGCCTGGATGGCGGGGTCTGATTGCGTACAGGGAAGGGTCGCCGTAGCTCCGCCGCCGGCTCGGACTGCGATCACTTTGGCGTCAGGGGACTTTTTTCTGAACATTTCATATTCATCGATAATGCCCTTCATGCCGCCTATGAAAATACCGACCTCAAATTCGTTATCCTCAAGCATCCGCCGGCGCATAGATAAGATACTGTCTTTGAGCTCTTCTTCTTTGGCGACTATCCGGATGTCAGCAAAACCCTGATTCTCGAGAGGGAACTTGTCTTGAAAAAATGCGGATTGGTAAATGGTCACGCATTCGATGGTATTGAGTCCAAAGCTCCTGCCCGCGGCATAGACCATGGGGGTGATTGAAGGATGCCCGCCAAATACCAAGCGTTGTCGGCCCAGTGCCAGGAGCAACAGTGACCTGACCGCTATTTGTGTTTGATAGGGGTGGCAAGAATCAAAAAATTCTCTGCCATAGGTTGGCACGCTGGCGGATAGAAATATTGATTTCTTCACTTTCGCCAGTCCATGAATCGCCAGCCCGAATTGTAGGGTTCGACTAACCGCACATCCTTTTCTAGGTAGTTGCTGATCCATTCCATATGTGTCTGCCACCTACGTTCTTCAATACCTGCGTTATCATATACTACGGCTACAGGCGCAGGGTGATTGTCAAGGGTGGCATCGTGCAGGGTATAGGTCGTCGGCACGCCGAGTGCTGGATAGACGTAAATTGGCTCTCCACGTTTTGGCTTGACGGTGAGGCTGCGTCGGAGTGAATAGCCCTCGATTGTCGCTTGGGCGCGCTCCAAGGAGGTACCGAATGCGTTCATCAGCAGGCGATAGCGGGTAGCGACGCCTTCTGCGCGCAGATCCTCAGCCGATCGGCAGATGCGTGCGAGGCATTGATTGGTGAGCGACACGCCATCCGACAAGAAATCGTCTTCGAACAGGCGCAAATCCAACGTAACTTGGCTTCGGTCATCGAGATTCACCTCTGGCCAGCCAGCCCTGAGAATGGGAATACCCCGGAATACGGCGCGCCCAAACTCTGCTGTTGTCCAACGGCTGTCGAAGTAGGACGGGGTATCCAGGTAGATCATGACATCGCTGTCGCACAGCTTCTGCCACAGCACCTCCTGAAAGTGCTCCCCTGGCAAGATCTCATGCGTGTCGAGGAAAACGTCAAACAACCGTTCTGAAAGCGCCGCATAGAGCTGTAGCGCTGCGGTGGTTGATTCCGTTCGTCTGTAGCTCAGGAAAACGCGTCGTTGCCGAGGCAAGAGCGAGGCGCATTCCAGCAAGCAATTTACGATGGTTGGGATGTCCGATGAGTCCAGTCCCAGCCCATTGAGGATCGATACTGACGGAGGAAACTCCGCGGCCAGATGCCCGAGTTTCGACGCGACAGGGATGACAGGGACACCATCCTTCATCAATTTCGTGATGTGAACATCTTGCCCATCAGGGAGAGGGAAGCACAGCGCGGCGGTGCATTTTCCATTGGCGACGCGGTACACGTCGGGCATACCTGTATACCAATCGACCTCAACGCCGAGGTTGAGTGACAGCACCGCGAGCTTCCCTTTCAAGGCTTCGTGAAATTCATCCACGAATCCTGCTGGAGGCGATCCAAAAATAGCCAGGTAGTAAGAGGCGTCCTGCATGGTATTTCTCATTGGCAGAGTCGTGAGGGGGCGGTTAGTAGCGCTTTCGGATCGCTATCGCTTCTTCGACCCACTTGCCAAGATTTTGGGAGATGTTTGCGTACCGGGTCGCGCTGTCATGGCCCGGAGGATCGTAAGTGCGAACGATGTTGGAAAGAGGGACATTGTTCACATCGAAGCCGTTGAACGGATTTGAACCGACTCTGGACGTCTGGTTGATGCGATCAGTTATGCCGTGAATGTAGACCCCGACCAGGCCCATGCCTTTGTTCCAGGCTTGCTCAATCTCGTAGTTGATCCATTTGCGTCCCGCAGTTTGTGCGCCGATTAGCACAATCGCGCAGGAGCAGCCGTTCACTTCGGCGGCAATCCAGTTTCTGATTGCCTGGTCGCTGCCATCTTTCACAGCTTCCCAGCCATTGTCATAGGCCTCGCGAGCGCCATGGATAGCCCCGATCGAGCGAATCTTAGCTGCTCGCCAGTTGTCGGCCTCGTAGTGAAAGCTGTAGAAGCAATGGCGCATGATTCCGTCTCCGCGCAGGTAATGCAGCACCGATTGCTTGGTGCTGCGAGGGCGTTGATATCATAGGGCCGCCACTCTCGGGGCGCTACATCGCGCTTGCAAATAGGCTGCGCACACTCAAGCACATGCGCTGGACGCGCGTGGTTGAGGGTGCGCAGTTCAAGTTACGCCGGTTGCTTGGCCTTACTGGCTTCCAAGCGCAATTGAGCCTCCCTGGAAATTACACGGCGCTCCAAAGCGTCTGGAGTTTCAACTGCTGCAAGCAGCCAAGCTATGGCTTGGGTCAGATCCATCACGCCCAGATCCTCGCCGTCTCGGCTACGAATCGCGATGGTTCCTTCTTCCTGTTCCTTAGTGCCAGCAACAAGGAGGTAGGGGATGCGTTGTAATGTCTGTTCGCGGATCTTGTAGCCGATCTTTTCGTTCCGGGTATCAGTCTCAACCCGCAGGCCGTTGCAGCGTAGTAATGTGGCGATGTCTCGAACATAATCTGCATGCTGCTGCGAAATAGAGCAGACGACCACCTGAATCGGTGAGAGCCAAGCTGGGAGTTTGCCAGAGTGATGCTCCAGCATGATTCCAGTGAAACGCTCCAGAGAGCCGAAGAGTGCACGGTGCAGCATGACAGGGCGCTTGCGAAGGCCATCTTCGTCGACGTACTCAATGCCGAACCGCTCAGGCAGGTTCATATCAACTTGAAGCGTGCCGCATTGCCAATCCCGGCCAATCGCGTCGCGCAAAACGAACTCAAGCTTGGGCCCGTAGAACGCCCCTTCACCTGGATTGACCTGGTAGTCGAGGCCCATTTCTCCTAAGGAGTGGATCAGCGCCCCCTCGAGTTGATCCCAGGTTGCGTCACTGCCGATTCGGTTGGCAGGTCGAGTAGACAGCTTGATGCGCACGTCCTCGAAGCCAAACTGGCGATAGATGTCCAGTACTAGACCCACGACGGATCGGCATTCATCGTTCATCTGTTCGGGGGTGCAGAAGATGTGCGCGTCGTCTTGGGTGAAGTGACGCACCCGAAGCAACCCATGGAGAGAACCGGAGGGCTCATACCGATGGACTTTACCGAATTCGCCCATGCGAATCGGCAAGTCGCGGTAACTCTTGAGGCCGTGTCGATAGAGGAGGGTGCCGCCTGGGCAATTCATCGGCTTGAGAGCCAGGGCGCGACCATCCTCGGTTTCGGTCGTGAACATGTGATCACGATAGTTATGCCAGTGCCCGGACGTTTCCCAAAGGCTGCGATCCATGACGTCTGGCGTGTTCACTTCGACATAGCCCGCGTCATTCTGCCGGCGTCGCATGTAGGCGATGAGAGACTGAAACACCGTCCACCCCCGTGGGTGCCAGAAAACTGATCCTGGGGCGTCATCCTCGAAATGGAAAAGGTCGAGTTCTCTTCCGATCTTGCGATGGTCACGCTTCTCGGCTTCCTCAAGTCGAACGAGGTGAGCTGACAGCTGCTTTGCATCGGCCCAAGCCGTTCCGTAGATGCGCTGCAGTTGCTCGTTTTTTGCATCACCGCGCCAATACGCGCCCGCTAGTTTGGTCAGCTTGAAGGCCTTCAAGAAGCGGGTATTGGGTACGTGAGGGCCGCGGCACATGTCCACGTATTCTTCGTGGAAGTAGAGCCCCATCTCCTGGGTATCTGGCATGTCTTCGATCAGCCGAAGTTTGTAGTCTTCGTGTCGTGACCTGAAGATCTGGATGGCCTCATCGCGCGGCGTCATGCGCTTGACGACATCGTACTCTTTGGCGATCAGCTCGCGCATGCGAGCTTCGATGGCTTCGAGGTCTGCCGGGGTGAAAGGCCTTTCAAACGCTACATCGTAGTAAAAGCCCTCATTGATCACCGGGCCAATGACCATCTTGGCAGTCGGGTACAGCTGTTTGAGTGCATGGCCAACAAGGTGGGCGCATGAGTGACGGATGATGTCCAAGCCCTCATCATCTCTAGGGGTGATTACCTGCAATTTAGCATCGCGGTCAATCACCTCGCAGGCGTCCACCAAGCGGCCATCAACCCTTCCTGCCACTGTGCTACGTGCCAAACCGGCGCCGATGGATGCTGCTACGTCATGGACAGTGACGGGATTATCGTAGGTACGAATTGATCCATCTGGCAGCGTGATGGAAACAGGTGAGGGGTATGCGTTATCTGACATCGTCACAGGCTTCTCGATCTTAAAATACTGTGGGCCGTCCGCTGGCGGAGGCCCTGGTCATAAATTGGGTGGGCAGCGAGTTCTAGCTGCGAGCACGGTTACTCGCGCAGGGCATCAGCTACACAAACCTTCCAGCTCGGTCTGGATCATGGTGGGCTTCGACTTCAGCCGTGCGTACAGCTTGGGGTCAGACCATTGGGCGGTAATCGCGGGAGAGAACTCGATGAGGTCGAGGTCAATCAAGCCCATACGGGGGTTCACAACATCCTCGCGGAAGCACTGTGCATACCCGGTTTCGGTTTCGTGCACGATCACAGAGTGGAGCTGAACGCCGGATTCACCGTTCTTCATTTCGGTATTTTCCAAGGCGGCTTCCACCAGGCGGAAGATCAATCTGGAGAACTGTTCAGCACTTGGTGACACAGGGATAAGTACCCAGCGCTCTGAATGCCTGCGAATGGACGCAATGTAATCAGGATCATCCTGTGACCAGATCGCGACGGCGTGATCGAAGGCGTCGATCAATTCACGAACGTCCCCTTTAAGCAGCCCAAAGTCGTACACCATCTGCCCGTGATCCAAGGCGTCAGCATGCAAGAGCACCTCCACTTTGTAGGAGTGCCCATGAATCGAGTGCGAGCAGCGGCGGGTGCTACAGCCTCGCACGATGTGCGCGTTTTCGAATTTGAATAGCTTACGGATCAGCATAAACCACCTTTTTCTTTGCTGCCTTTCGACGGTACAGGGTCAAATCCACCGGGATGCAGTGGGTGGCAACGTAAGAGCCGGCGCAGCGTCAACCAGCTGCCCATCAGCGCGCCATGAGTGCGCAGTGCTTCGATCGAGTACTGGGAACATGAAGGATGAAATCGGCATCGATTGCCTAAGGCTGGACTGATGAACAGTTGGTAGCCGCGCACCAATCCAATCAAGATCGCGTTCGGCCATCGCTTCATATCACGCTCCTTGCTGCCGGGCGTAGCGTGGAGCCATCTGGGCTGTCCTCGATGCTGAAGCCAGCTTCTAGCAACTCGTCACGCAGGGCGTCCGCTCTGGCGAAGTCGCGCTCACTACGTGCTTTGTTTCTTGCTTCCAGCAATGATGCAAGATGCTGTCGATGACTCAGCGGTTGTTCAAACGGCGCTACTGGGAGGTTCAAGGCAGCGAGGGCGGCGTGAGGCTCTTGCTGCAGTAGGCCGAGCAGTCCAGCAGATTTGAGCAACCGTGCTTTACTGAGCGACCGCATTTCATCTGTGCCCGCCCGATCAAGCTCCGACCTGATTACATGCAGCCGGGCCAGTGCGTCGGTCACGCCCAAGTCATTCTTCAGCGAATTCAGCACTTGGTCGTCCGGCGCCACATCAGCAGGGACGGCCAGCGAACTGACCTTCGACAGGGAGGTATAGAACCGAATCAGGGTTTGGACAGCCGACTGCAGGCGCTGCGTATTCCAGTCCATCGGACGGCGGTAGTGGGTAGACAGCAGCGCGAATCGAATCGCTTCACCCGGTGCCTGAGTAAGCAGGTCTCGGACTAGCAATACGTTGCCCAGTGACTTGGACATCTTCTGCCCATCAACGGTAACGAAGCTGTTGTGCACCCACGTGCGGCAGTAGAGTGTGCCGTTCGCACAAGCGCCCTGAGCAATCTCATTCTCGTGGTGAGGGAAAATAAGGTCTTGGCCTCCACCATGAATGTCGATGGTATGGCCCAGGTGTCGACCAATCATGGCAGAGCACTCTACATGCCATCCTGGCCTACCTCGTCCCCAAGGGCTGCTCCAGCCGGGCATTTCAGGGGTCGAAGGTTTCCAGAGAACGAAGTCCAGAGGGCTGCGCTTATAGGGTGCGACCTCGACCCTTGCACCCGCTAACATGTCTTTAGGTGAGCGTCCCGATAGGTGGCCGTATGCGGGGTACGAGGGGACATGGAAGAGCACATGCTCTTGCTCGACGTAGGCATGGCCGCGATCAATGAGTCGTTTGATCAGAGCGATGATCTCTGGAATATGATCGGTAACACGTGGTTCCAGGTCGGGTGAGGCGACTCCAAGGGCTGCCATGTCTTCGTGGTAGGCATCGATGAAGCGGCTAGTGATGTCCGCTATAGGAGAGCCTGACGCTATTGCTGCTGCATTGATCTTGTCGTCCACGTCCGTGAAATTTCGTGCGTAAACAACCTCGTTAAACTCATGGCGCAGGACTCTGGCAAGGATGTCAAAGACTACAGCAGGTCTGGCATTGCCGATGTGAGCGTAGTTGTAGACGGTTGGGCCGCATACATACATGGTCACCCGATCAGGCTGCTCTGTGCGCAACGCTTCTTTCTGACGGGTGAGGGTGTTGTGAAGGTGGATGCTCGATCTCATACGCTGATGCCTTCGATATGGCCTGCCTTGTCTTTAAAGGCTCTGAACGTCGCCTCGATCATCTCTCGTGTCACGTCTTGAGTGATGAAGACCAAACGGGAGCGCCGGTCGTCACTCGGCCAGGCGGGTAGCGGCGCGGACGGATGGAAGATGTGCTGCACGCCATGCAGGGCGATGGGCGTGTCTAGTCCCTCAATGTTGAGGATGCCTTTAACCCGGAGGATGTTGCTCCCCAGCAGGGTCATTACCACCTCGAGCCAGCATTCCAAAGCAAGCTCACTGATGGGGTTGTCGATGGTGAAGCAAAACGCACGAATTCGGTCGCAGTGGCGGTTTACGTCCTGTTGAGGTGCTTGCAAGTCCGCAGAGAAAAGTCCTCGATTCATACTGTTCGCAGGCCGAGATGCGACTTGGAATTTAGGGGCAGCGCTGGCCCTATACGCGTGCTCCTTTAACCAGCCTTCAACATCGGGCGACTTACCCTCATGGGTGAACAGGCCCAAATCGAGAATCTTCTCAGCCAGCAGCTCGCCGTTCTGGATTTCCCACCGAGGTGCTGCCGGGTTGATGTCGGCGAGCCGTTCAAGCAGATCGGCCCTGTGTTCTGGACTCACGAGGTCACCCTTGGTGAGCAGTAGCACGTCAGCCATGGCTGCTTGCTTGACTGCCTCCTGATGACCATCAAGCGTTGCCATTCCGATGGCCAGGTCTACAGTCGCGACTACACCATCAAGTCGATACTTTGGCGCAATTTGAGCATGCGTCATGAGCGTGTGGATGATCGGCGCAGGATCAGCCAAACCGGTCGTTTCGATCAGTACGCGGTCGAACTGGCGGCTTCCCTCCCGTGAGAAACGCCACGTGATGTCCCGTAACGTCTGGACAAGGTCTCCGCGAATGGTGCAGCAGACGCAGCCGCTGCCCATTTCCATGACGATGTTCTCGTTACTGTGGGTAACCAGAAGATGATCGAGAGCCATCTCACCAAATTCGTTGATGATGATCAGCGTGTTGGCAAATGCCGGCTGCCTCACCAACTGGTTGAGCAATGTCGTTTTGCCGCTGCCCAGGAAGCCGGTCAGCAATGTGACGGGGATCAACGAGCGATGCGATTCATTTCCCATAATCAGGCTCACGTCGGTGAGGAGCAGACCACGCAGCAGCGTCATGAGGATGCAGGCTTTCCAAGTGCCTGACGTGGACGCTTGGGGATCGGTAGTTCGAGAGCGCTGCACGAATCCGCCGTGCGGCATCTTCTACGAACATGAGGTTCTGTCCGTTCAGTGCTGCGAAGGCTTGTTCGTCGGCACGTTTCACCGCGGTCTGTAACGGCGTACCCAGCGCAGCCTCTACCGAGCTGATCAAGGAAAGAAGACCTAAATTGGCAGCTTGCTGGTCAATCGAGACAGAGACGCGCGCCTCGCTCCGTTGGCTATGTGGAGTTGCTAAGGATGCGTTTGCACGCAGCCACTGCGCCACGATCGCGGGTTCAACTGCGGACTGATTTGAGAACGCTTTCAGGAAGCCCTCTTCGACTAGCTGGCGCGACAATGCCGCTGAACAGGGGCACGTTGACGAGTAGCCAATCGTGGTTTCAACACGTAGGGAAAAGGCGCCCTCTACCAAAAATGCATTCACGCTCACTGGATACGATTTCCAGCCAGACAAGCCCTCGGTGATGAGTGCCGGTCGGCGCACGAGGAGATCAAAGTCCAGCTGAAGGCGAGCGCTTCGGCTATCACAATCGTGATGGCTCTCGATCATGCTGCTGAGCAACTCGCGAACATGCGTTGGTGAGATATAGCGATCCTGTCCCCAACTGTCCAGCAGGCGATAGAGCCGGGACATGTGGATGCCCTTGACTTGGGGCGCAGGTAGATCGACTTGTACGTCCGCTCTGGCATGAAGCTCGCGGTGATAGCCCGCTTCGTCAATCGTCACCGGTATGTCGATTCCTTGCATGCCAACCCATTCCAGGGGGCCAAGAGTCGGGGCAAGATCGGTGACGGAAACGTCGGGTAGTTGTTCACTCATTTGGTATGTCCGCAGGTGTCTGGCCCTCCGATGACAGGAGGGCTCTTTCAAGTCAGTTCCAGCCTGGAAGTGGGTTGGCCAGTTTCATCCAGCCCTTCGGGCCTAACGCCATTTCTTCATCAGTGAGCAAGCAGGCATCGAAGCTTGCGCGCAGTGCGGGCTCATCCATGTCCATGCCGATGAGTACGAGTTCTTGTCGTGCATCGCCCACGTCCTTGTCCCACTTGGCGCGAATGTTCTCGACGGACTCGGTATCCGTCGGCCAGCGGTCTTGTGGGATGGCTACCCACCAGTAGCCTGCTGGGCCATGTCGGGCCACTGCGCCTGCTTGCGACCAGTTGCCCGCCATTGCCGGCTCGCTGGCGAGCCAGAAGTAGCCTTTTGAACGCACGACGCCTGGCCATTCACGCTCAACCAGCTCATGGAATCGCTCGGGATGGAACGGTCGACGGGCGCGATAGACGAAGCTGCGGATCCCATACTCTTCCGTTTCAGGTGTGTGGGTGCCGCGCATTTCCTGCAGCCAACCCGGGGCTCGCGAGGCCTCGTCGAAGTCGAACAAGCCAGTGTTGAGCACACGATCCAGAGGGACTTTGCCAAATTCTGAGATTTCGATCTTGGCCCGTGGATTCAGGCTATTGAGGATCGCGATGAGTTGTTGCCGCTCGTCCTCGCTGACCAGATCAACTTTGTTGAGAACGATCACATCGCAGAATTCGATCTGCTCGATCAGCAGATCCACTACGGTGCGAACATCTTCTTCTCCAAGTGATTCGCCGCGTGCCTGCAAGCTGTCGCGCGAACTGTAGTCGCGGAGGAAGTTGAACGAATCCACGACGGTGACCATGGTGTCGAGCCGAGCTACCTCACCGAGGCTGCGACCATCTTCACCTTCAAAGGTAAAGGTCTCCGCCACGGGCAGAGGTTCAGAAATGCCAGTCGACTCGATGACTAGCTGATCGAATCGACCTTCTTTGGCGAGGCGATCTACCTCAAGCAGCAAGTCTTCGCGCAAGGTGCAACAGATGCAGCCGTTGCTCATTTCAACCAGTTTCTCATCGGTACGTGAGAGCTCTGCGCCGCCCTCACGAACCAACGCAGCATCAATGTTCACGTCACTCATGTCATTGACAATGACCGCGACCCGCCGGCCTTCACGGTTATTCAGAATGTGGTTGAGTAGCGTGGTTTTGCCGGCTCCTAGAAAGCCAGAAAGGACTGTCACAGGAAGCTTTGTCGCTTCAGTTGAATGTTGGGCTGTCATCAGAAGGCCTCACGGAAAAGGGTGACGAAAAATTGGCACTCGTCGGTGCTAACTGTCGGAGGTGGGATCGAGCTTGCTACAAGTCGCACATTTCCCATGGAGCTCTATGGTTGAGCTGCCCAGGGAAAACACGTTCTGCTTCATCCAGGTGCCGAGGTACCGGTTGAGCGATGGGACGATGAACTCATCGACATGGCCGCATGAGTCACAGATTGCAAACGCCTTTACACCCTCCTCGGTGGAGGGGGGAGCACATCTCACATAGGCATTCAAAGATTCCAGGCGATGTACCAATCCACGTTCGGCGAGGCAGGCGAGCGCTCGGTAGATCTGCGTAGGGGCGTTGAAGCCCTCGCTCTTCAAGTGTTCAAGAATCTTGTATGCGCTCAGCGGCCTGCTCGACTGCTGAAGGGTTGCCAGCACCCGTTGCTGATTAGTGGTCAATTGCATGCGACCCCCTGTCGAACGTGAAACTTGAGTCTGAACATCCATATTTGTCATGTTATAACGTAACATTGTTGGGGCGCCACAAAAAAAGTCGCGATGGCGTGTCGGGGTTCCGGGCGGTTGAAGGCGCATGAGGTGCCGAGAGTCAGTCTGGCCGGCGGAAATTTTTGAAAGTGCGGAAGGTGTATGGACAGACGTAGCTTGTTGAAATTTATCTTGGCGGGCCTAGCGCTGCCGACCTCGTTCGCTGCGCAGGCGTCTCAGGCAGTTCGGCGGGTTAGCGTCGTTCGTTCGGGGGCTGCTACAAAACTTCTGCTTGACCTGAGCGGCCCGGTGCTTGCGAACAGCTTCAGCTTGGAGTCTCCGCCGCGCTTGGTACTTGATCTTGAGCAAGCTGCACTCGATACGACGTTGGAGGGGCTCTTGCTCGACGGTACACCGATCCGCGCTATACGTAGCGGGAGAACGCCCGCGGGCGATCTGAGAATTGTCTTGGATCTGGCTAGGCAGGGTATGCAAGGAGAGCTTCGGCCTATCTCAGGCGACGGGCATAAGTTGGAGCTGCTTCTTCCTGACCTGCCTGTCAGGGGAGGCGTCGTCGCAGCTGCTACTCAGCAGTTGCCTGCACAAGCAAAGGGGAAGGGCAACCGAGACCTCCTGGTGGTCATTGATGCGGGGCATGGCGGCAAAGACCCGGGTGCAGTGGGGGCAAAAGGGGAGCAGGAGAAGATTGTTGCTCTCCAGATCGCGACGCTGCTTGCTAAACGAATTGATGCCCAGAAGGGTTACAAAGCTCGGCTCGTGCGCTCAGACGACATCTTCATTCCACTACGTAAGAGAGCTGAGGTGGCACAGCGTCTGAATGCTGACCTATTCGTTTCTGTTCATGCTGATGCAGCTCCAAGACTGACCGCTTCAGGGGCATCAGTCTTTGCGCTGTCGCAGAATGGCGCCAGTTCTTCGATGGCGCGCTGGATGGCTCAGCGAGAGAACGGGGCTGATTCTGTCGGTGGCGGCTTGGCCGTGAAGCTAAAGAAAGAAGATCCGATGGTTGCTGGTGTGCTGCTCGACATGTCGATGAATGCCACCATTTCAACCAGTTTGGATCTCGGGCACCAGGTGCTTTCGCAGTTGGGACAGGTCTCGGGACTGCATCAGTCGAAGGTTGAGCAGGCTGGGTTCGCGGTGCTCAAGTCTGCCGCCATACCATCAATTCTGGTCGAAACAGGTTTTATCTCCAACGTGGGGGACTGTCGACGGCTGCACGATACACGTCACCAGCGCAAAATTGCCGATGCAATTTTCGCGGGGGTGGATAGCTACTTCCGGCAGCAGCCACCACCAGGCAGTCTGATCGCCTCTCAGGTCAGAGCCGGAACAGCCTGAGTGATAGCGCACTCTCGCGACGCTGCAATCTGGTCAACGTCGCGAGGTCTTGGTATCAGCCGCGGGTCAATCGCTGAGCGGCCTCGATGGCAAAGTAGGTTAGAACGCCATTGCAGCCGGCTCGTTTAAACGCCATCAAGGACTCCAGGATGACCTGGTCTGGATCCAGCCATCCATGATCAATGGCGCCCTTGATCATCGAATACTCACCGCTTACCTGATACGCAAAAGTCGGAACGGCGAATGTCGATTTGACGCGCTGAATGATGTCCAGATAAGGCATGCCTGGTTTGACCATGACCATGTCCGCACCTTCTTGAAGATCCAGAGCTACCTCGCGCAAGGCCTCGTCGCTGTTCGCAGGATCCATCTGGTAAGTGCGCTTATCGCCTTTCAGCGCTCCAGAGGAGCCGAGGGCATCTCTGAATGGCCCGTAAAAGCCAGAGGCATACTTGGCCGCATAAGACATGAGTCGTACGTTCTTGAGATCTGCTGCATCTAGTGCTGATCTCAATGCGCCGATCCGGCCATCCATCATGTCCGAAGGCGCGAGCGTGTCGATACCGGCCTGCGCTTGGGCAATGGCCTGTCGCGCCAGAAGCTCAAGGGTTTCATCATTTGCGACCAAACCCTCTCGCAGCACACCGTCGTGGCCGTGGTCGGTGTAGGGATCCAAGGCTACGTCGCCAATGAGACCGAGAGTAGGGAAGGTCGACTTAAGTAATCTGGCTGCCTTGCAGGCCAGGTTGTCCGGGTTAAACGCTTCGCTGCCTTCGCTATCTTTTCGCTCTGGTGATGTGGCTGGGAACAGGGCGATAGCGGGAATGCCGAGCTCCACGGCTCGCCCAACATGGTCGACGAGTTCGTTGAGGCTCACCCGCAGTTGGCCAGGCATTGAGCTCACGGGTTCATTTTGACCTGCTCCCTCTTTCAGGAAGATGGGCCATATCAGATCGTTTACGGACAGCGTGTTTTCAGCTACCAGCCGACGTGTCCAATCGTCAGCACGGTTACGACGAAGGCGTACGGCAGGATAGTTTCCTAGTGCTGGAAAGTGATTCATGAGTCAGTCTGTATCAGCGAGCAATCAGAAGGGCAGGCTAATCCGTATAGGGATAAGCCTAAGTTGGATCAAGCCTCAATCGATGAGTGATGGCCAGTGATCAGCCACTCCTCGTTGATGCGCTCAAACGTGAAAAGGAATCGCGCTGGTACGACGCGTTGCTCGCCGCCATCACGGTAGACAAAGGTGTAGAGCCCTCCGACAACCACGGTGCCCAGCTTTTGGCTCACACGTTTTTTGAAGACCTGGATGTCACAGACAAGGCCATCGTTGGCAAGGAAGTTCTCGAAGTAATTCCGGCGACTGTCATCGCAATCACGCACTTGGTTGGACAGGGTAGGAACCAGGATGGCATCAGCGGCGTAGAGCTCAAGAATCTTATCGACATCGCGAGTTGCGACGGTTGCCGCCCACCGATAGAGGGCGGCTTTTGCTCCCGCGAGGCAGGCGAGCTCGGTGTCCGCGTACGTTTCTGTGCTGACGGAGAGGATAGGGGCTTCGCTCATAAATGCTTTCCTAATGGGCCGGAATTGGGAGGTGAAATGCTCATGCTATGGGAATTTTATGATACGTTATAACATAACTATTTTGATTTGGGTCTCGGATCATGTTTCTCAAGCTCGAACAGGCGGAGGCGGGAACCCGCTTCGCTTTAAGTGACGTGCTCAGCCAATTGCCTTGGAGCTCCCAGGGACTCGTCGCTGCGATTGCGCAACAGCATGACAGCGGTGAGGTGCTGATGCTCGCTTGGATGAATGAAGAAGCGCTTAGAGAAACCTTGGAAACCCGTCGAGCTTGTTACTGGTCGCGTTCTCGGCAATGCCTCTGGCGCAAGGGTGAGACATCTGGGCATGTACAGCACGTTAAGGAGGTTCGCTTGGATTGTGATGGAGACGCGTTGCTACTGCTGGTAGACCAGGTCGGAGCAGCATGCCACACGGGGCGTCGCAGCTGTTTCTACAACGTGATCGATGGCGATGAGGTGGTGGTGACTGGAAATCCAGGGGAGGCTCTAGTATGAGCCGCATTCTTATCAGAAATGCTCGCCTGGTGAATGAGGGTGAAGTCTTCGATGCCGACGTTCTTATCGCCTACGGTCGGATTGAGAAGATCGCCGGAAGCATCGGTGGCGAGAACGTATCCGTCGAAATCGATGCGCAAGGTTCCTGGCTTGTGCCCGGGATGATCGACGATCAAGTGCATTTTCGAGAGCCAGGCGCCCCGCATAAAGCGACCATGGCAAGTGAGTCTCGAGCCGCTGTTGCCGGTGGCATCACTAGTTTCATGGACATGCCGAACACCAATCCTGCAACACTTTCTGTCGAAGCCCTAGACAACAAAAAGGCACGGGCCGCGGCGTCTTCAGTAGCCAACTACGGCTTTCATTTTGGCGTGAGCAAAGACAATCTGGATATCGTTGCCGGTCTCGACCCTCGTCGCGTGGCTGGGGTAAAGGTGTTTATGGGGGCGTCTACGGGGGACATGCTCGTTGATGATCCTAAGGTGCTTGAGCGCCTCTTTGACTGCGTGCCCACGATCCTGCTGGCGCACTGCGAGCACACGCCTTCAATCCTGGCTAATGAGGTGCGTTATCGGGAGCAATTTGGTGATTTCATACCGCCGGAGATGCATCCGAAAATTCGTGATGCGCAGGCGTGCTTCCGTTCCTCTAGTTTGGCGGTGGAGCTGGCTAACAAATTCGGTACAAGGTTGCATGTGCTGCATCTGACTACGGCCAAAGAGCTGGGATTGTTCGAGCCTGGGCCGCTGGCAAACAAGCTGATCACCGCTGAGGTTTGCGCGCACCATCTGCTGTTCGATGATCGTGACTATGCAAGCCTTGGAAACCTCATCAAGTGCAATCCCTCCATCAAAACTCGTGAGGATCGAGATGCTCTGCGACGAGCATTGCTCTGTGACCGCATCGATGTGATCGGTACTGATCATGCACCTCACACCCTGGCGGAGAAGCAGCGGCCATATGCATCGGCACCTTCAGGTCTACCGCTGGTGCAGCATGCTTTTCCGGCTCTTTTCGAACTGGTCGAGGAGGGCGTTCTGCCGATTACTCAGCTGGTGCGCAAAACGAGCCATGCGGTCGCCGATTTGTTTGCAATTCATGAGCGTGGGTACTTGCGCGAGGGTTACTGGGCTGATGTGGCATTGATTGAACGCCTAGAAAGGCCGCGACCAGTCAGCCTTGACCCCATCCTTGCTCATTGCCAGTGGACGCCTTTCCAAAATCATCAGCTACGCCATCGTGTGAGCACCACGATCGTATCCGGACAGGTCGCATGGCACGAGGGGAAGGTGAACGATGGATGCCAAGGGTTGCCACTTGCCTTCAGTCCGCAGCGATCCTGACCAACATAAACAATGATGTGGGGTAATTGCCATGACTGAACAAGAGCTGCTTTCTCTGCCCGATGAGGCATATATGGATACTGAACAGCAGGAGTTTTTTCGCGAGCTGTTGCTGGCCCAGCGGGCGGAGCTTCAGGAACGGATCTCCGGAGAATTCCAGGTGATGCGTGAGTTTGAGCCCAGCAGCGATCCTTCCGATCTGGGAACTGTTGAAGAACAGAGGCAGTGGCAACTCCGCATTCTGGAGCGCGAGAAAAAGCTCTTGGACAAGATCGATGAAGCTTTGGAGCGAATTTCACGCGGTGAATATGGATGGTGCAAGGAGACCGGCGAGCCCATTGGCTTGAGGCGCTTGCTCTTACGGCCCACAGCGACGCTGAGCATCGAGGCAAAAGAGCGACAGGAGCGTCAAGAGCGGCATATGCGTGAAAGCTGATTCATACAGTATCCCGTGCAGCATGATCGTCAGCATGGAGAAACCTGATAGGAGAACCTCGGCGCCGCTTGTGATCGAGAATGATACTCGTTATTGTGATGTTATCACATAACTGGAGGTGCGCTATGCAGGTTCTTTCGTCGCTCAAGCAAGCTAAACATCGTCACCGGGACTGCCAAGTCGTTAAGCGCCGGGGCAGGCTTTACGTGATCTGTAAATCGAACCCCAGGTTCAAAGCCAGGCAGGGTGGTGTGAAGAAGAAGTAAGCAGTGTCCGCGCTGCAGCGATCAATACTGAGCGCGGTTTGGTAGGCTGCGGGGTGCTCCCTGGGGCTTTGGCATCAAGCCCGAGCCCTGGAGTGCTCCATCAGTGCTGGTGGGGCTCGCCGACAAAACTCAACGAGGTGAACAAGCTCCTCTCCGAGCTCGGCTCTCCGTCCACGGCAACCCTGGCTTGCGCTGCAATGATGTTGAGACCGCTGTTTCGAACAATTACGGTCGCCAGCCCGTTTGGGTCAGTCGTGACACTATTGCTCTCCGGCAAGCCTCGATAATCCTCAAACAAAGGAATGTTCGCCGCAGGTTTGCCATCAATCGTTACCTCCACTGGTAACGGCTTCCCGACACCCACTTCAAGCGGGTCTTTGAGTGGGCGAATGATCATCGCAAGCTTGAGGCGATCAGGCACGCGAGCATGGGGTTTCAGAATGGTCAGGCGGTCTTTGGCAGTGGGACCTCAAACGTCGCAGCCAGCGTACTCGGCTTCAATGGTCTCGGTTCGGGTTACTTAAAAATCACTACATACCCCACACATTGCACACATACCCGGAGAAACGCCTCGCGTCACCTACCCGGAGCAGGAGCCACACGTTCTGGTTTCTGTGCGGGGAGAGGAGGTAGCTGTCATCCCTACGGCATCCGTTTCAATCTCGCACGCTAGGGAGAATAAATAAGCCTCTCCCCCAAAGCATTGGTGAGATTGCTTGGCTACAACTCGTGTTCTCCACTGCACTCACGGCCATGCTATCTATCAGCCCCTAATCAGCAGAGTGATTCGGAGTGCTTGCATTCGGTATCGTTATTTACCAAAGACCTCAGCATATCCAAGTTGAATACGACGTTTGGCATGCATTGCGTACTCCTTGCGATCCAGCGGTGTCAGTCCTAAACCTTGCACCAGACGCTGCATCAGTGCCGCTCGGCCAGTTACGGCAATGGCATGATGAATCGCGTTATCATCCCAGCCCGCATCAACCACTTCGTCTATATCGGTTTGATTCATATGATGGGGTGTAAGGGCGAGTTTGCGAACATAGCCGAGCAACACTCTGAACGGCGCGTCAACCTTTGGGGTATTTGGATCTTCTAAGAGCCACTCAACGGTACCCTGAGGAACGCCTCAAGCATACGCCACTTCCGAATGAGCAATGCAGACAAATTCACAGCCGCATACGCCCGCGGCATACGCCAGGATGACTTCTCTCTGCCCTTGGCTCAGTGCCGACGCGCCTTTCATCAAGGCCTCACTCATCTGCGACCAAGGTTCGTAGATGTCGGGATAGCGTTTGAACCGCGTCAGGTCGCAGAGATTTTTTAAAAATGCCATGATTCACCTTTCCTCGATAAGTGCGAAAACTCTAGCAAATTGTTTACCCTGACAGGACCGGATATTCAGTGCGTGCCACAGCTTGTTAGCTGTGGAAAAAGATAGACGGTTGTCCACGCCGTGTGCGCGCTAGATACAGCTGTGCTCGGCGACTACATCAAGTGATCGCACGCAGCGATAGCAAGACAACTGCGATTCCCCGCTGAGTCTCCGCAATCAGCGCCGACACACCTGGCATCCTATTCGAAAGCGGCAGCTCCAGCACAATAGGTTCGATGCCCAAATGCTCATGAGACATCTAGCTTGACGAGCTGGGCATCAACGTTCAGTTTCACATCCTCGGCTCATTTCTTTCCTAGACCAGGATTGTTTCTAGTCTGTCTCCAAGAAGGCGCCATGCTTCAGTTTTTTCCTTGGCATAATCATGGTGGAGGTAGTGCCTGCGTACCTTGGAGCCTCCCAGCAAGTGATTCTGGCAACGATCAATGATTTCGAGTGTTACTCCTAGCTCCTGCATCATGGTCGCGCCTGTGCGACGCAAATCATGCGGAGTCCATTCGCCTTTGTTACCTTGGTTTAGAACCAGTGAGTCGTCGTGATGACGGCCAGACAAAGGTTTGCTGCGATTTTTGAAGCAGCATTGCCGATCTCCGATCAGCTTGCTGACAGTCTTAGTATCCACATGAGTGCTTTCATCTTTGCTGGGAAAGCAGAAGGGAGTGTGGCCAGTTTCTTCTCTAAGACGTTTGAACTGGTTCAGCGCGAATTTTGAAAGGAATACATGGTGATCCTGCCGTTTACCCTTATGGCCTTTAGTAGTTTCTGCCGGGACGAACCACATACCTTTCTCCAGATCGACGTGCCGCCACTCGGATTTCAGGAGTTCGCCAATGCGACAGAGTGTGCTCAGGCAGATCCAGACTGCGCATTGCACCCGGGAGTTTACAGGTCGGATGCCCGAATATTTTTGGCCAGCGGGAAGGGCGTCATAATCTTTTGCGAGGCGAGAAAAAATCTGATGCAGTTCTTTGATTTCACCACTGGATAGAAGTCGATCGCGCTGCTCCTGATAGTCATGATCGAGGAGCCTGTTGACGTCAACCAGGTCGGAGGGGTTCCCGTCGACCATCAAGGTACGCCACGGTTTACGTTTCTCGGCCCATCGCAGCATCTGACCTATATCCTTGCTGCGTATCACTACGGTACGGTTTAGCCCGCGGGCTTTGATTGAGCGCAGTAGAGTGAGCAGATCCTTTTCAGTTAGGGTCCGGAGTAGTTTATCGCCAATAGCGGGTAGCACGTCTTTGGAGAAGCTGCGGCGAAGTTCTGCGTTGCCGTCCTGGCGAGAAACCCCGTCGCGCACCCACTCTTCAAAAAGGTCGCTGACAGTCTTGTTCTCCGCAGCTTGACGTTCGGCTTCGGCAATGGTTGCTGCGATCGCAGCTTGAGCCTCAATCTTAGCGGCCTTTCGGGCAGCGGCGGGTTCTATGCCTTTAGTAACGCTTGCTCTCACCTCATCTCGCTCAGCTCGAATCTGCGCTAGCGATTTTTTTGGCCAACTGCCCAAACGCTGATCGCGTTTGGCTCCCCGCATTTTGAACTCATAGCGGAACAGCACTGTAACGCCGCGCACGCCAGCACGAACTTTAGCGGTTAGGCCACCTTCTTCTCGAAGCGTTTTGCCATCGTCGTCGGGGGTAAGTGCTTCGAGTTCCTTCACTGTGATCTTCGCCAATGTCTACCCCTAGCCAAGGTCAACCACCTTGGAATTTTGCCCCACTTTTGCCCCACCGAATCGCTTAGCTATAGGTGGATGCTGGTGGACCTTAATAGATCAAAATATAGCCTGCCTGCCTCGTATTTACTAGGCTGTAGGTTATCTTTGACGAGCTATAGCATTCCATAGAAATACAGTGAATAAGCGCATGGGGTGCAAGGGGTCGAGTGTTCGAATCACTCCGTCCCGACCATTATTGAAAACGAGAAAGCCACCTTCGGGTGGCTTTTTTTGTTGGTTGGGTTTTGAAAAAGGACGGCTTGGGGAAGATTAGCTTCGCGTGGTGGATCGTTCGGGCGGTTCCGCATCGCCGGGGTAATTTGAATTGGCTTCCTATCCTTCGAAAACCGCTAGAAAAAGTCCGGTTTGAGATTTTTGTGGGATACCATTTGGAATACCGCGTCCGTCTTTTCAGCCCAGGATGGCGCTGTGTACTAGCGATTGCGCAAATTGCCTTACTGGACTATGGGGGATTGAGGATGCCGTTCACCTCCAACGAAAGTCCACTGCAAATGGGCTCCTATGGCAAGCGTGAGATATCCTGCATGTCAGGCTGTCTGGCTAAATGCTAGTATCCGCATCGAGATGTAGCCGGAGGAACAGGGATAGTGTCGAGTAAGCAGCGGGCCTTGATTTGCTGGGTGGGCGGCAACGATCTGAAAGCAGTAGGCGGTGGCGAAGTTGGACCGATCATGTCGACGTTAACGGCAGAAAAGTTCGATCGAGTTGATCTGCTTTGTTCGTATCCACCGGATCGTGTCGAGCCGTATCTTGCGTGGCTCCGCAAGCGTGTTGATCTTCCCGTCCAGGCATACCACGAGACTCTGAGTTCTCCAGTTCATTTTGGAGACATCTATCAGTCCGCGAGCAAGCATTTGCAGCGTCTGTCTGCTGCTCGCATGGATCTGTCAATTTTGCTCAGCCCAGGCACACCTGCCATGCAGGCAGTGTGGATACTGCTGGGCAAAACCAGCTATCCCGCCACCTTTTACCAATCCTCGCTTGAGCAAGGTGTGCAGCAGGTAGATGTGCCGTTTGAAATCGCGGCCGAGTACTTGCCTGCCGCCAGCGGCATGACGAGTAATAAGCTGCTGCGACTGGCAGACCACGGTGCCCCAGGCAACGCGGCGTTCGATAGCATTGTCACGCAAAGTGCGCGAATGATGATGCTCAAGGCGCAAGCGAATGTGCTTGCGCAAAAGCAGGTCCCAGTCCTGATCTACGGTGAAACTGGAACGGGTAAGGAGTTGTTTGCCAGAGCCATCCACAATGCCGGCCCCCGTTCCGCTGCACCTTTCATCGCCGTTAACTGCGGAGCAATAGTCCCCGAACTCATCGACGCTACCTTGTTTGGTCATCGCAAAGGGGCGTTCACTGGCGCGGTCGAGAGCCGAGACGGCGTGTTCCAGCAGGCACACGGTGGCACATTGTTCTTGGACGAGTTCGGTGAGCTGAAACCAGATGTGCAAGTTCGGCTGCTACGGGTGCTGCAGAGCGGGACCTTTGTTCCGGTTGGCGCAAGCCAGGAGCAGAAGGTGGATGTGCGATTGATCACGGCGACTCATCGAAACCTCATGCAGGAAGTGGCGCATGGGCGATTCCGTGAGGATCTGTTCTACCGGATAGCCGTTGGGGTTATTCACTTGCCGCCGCTGAGAGAGCGGGAAGGAGATCTGTTCCTGTTGGCCGACACGCTGCTTGCCAGCTTGGCCGAGCAAGACTTCTCGATGGCAGGTAAGAAAATTTCCGCTGAAGCAAAGAAACTTATCTTGAGCCACCCTTGGCGTGGCAACGTTCGCGAGCTTCAATCTGTGCTGCTTCGCGCCGCCTTGTGGAGTCAGGGCGATGTCATTGATGGGGCGGATATCGACCACGCGCTGTTCCAGTTCCCCCAGGATCATGTGGACATTTGTTCCCGTGATGTTTCTCAAGGTATTGATTTGCAAGGGATAATTTCTGAACTTGCCAATGGCTACCTGCGCAAGGCGCTGGCGCTGACGGGTCGTAACAAGACGCGAGCCGCCAGTTTGCTGGGCTTGAAAAGCCAGCAGACACTCAGTAATTGGATGGAAAAGTACGACGTCGAATAAACATTGGCATGGTCTTCGCTATAAGACCGACATGGATAAGATCGCTTATATGAAATCAGTCAATTTCGAATTCCTCCGACCTGACAACGAGTTGCTGGCAAATCTCGCTGGCTTGGCGGAGGCCGTACTTCACGTCGACCCGGGCAGTGCGCTCACGCGACTTCGTAGCTTTGCCGAAGAGATGACCAAGGCTATCTATAAGCATGAAACACTGCCCCGTGTGCCGCAGGCCACCTTTTACGAGCTGGTTAAGGATCCGGTCTTTGTCGACTGTGTAAGCAAACCGTTGGTTTACCAGCTCAATTTCCTGCGTATTCAGGGGAACGACACCGCGCATGGAGGCGAAGGTGACCTGCGTAATGCGCAACAGGCCCTGAAGACGGCTTACCAACTGGCCATGTATATGGCCATGAAATATCAGGGCAACACTCAGGCAGACATTCCTGAGTTTGCTGAGGTGCAGGACCCGACGGCGACTTTGGCTACGTTGCAAAAGACCGTCGCCACCTATCAAAAAGAGCTGAATCAGCAGCAGGAAGAGCTCCAGCGCGTGATGGACAAGCTGGAGCAAGAGCGAACCCGTAACATCGACAAGCTGGAGCGCCCAGCAGATGCCGAGCTGCACGTGCGTCAGCAGCAGAGCCAGCAGGTTGCCGACAGCCTGCAATGGGACGAGGCGAAGACGCGGGCTTTGCTCATTGACGCCATGTTGCTTCAGGCTGGCTGGGACATCAGTAACCCTGAGCAGGTCGGCCGAGAGGTGGAGCTCGACTTCCCAGGTAATATCTCTGGGAAGGGACGTGCCGATTACGTGCTTTGGGGTGACGACGGTCAGCCGTTGGCGGTAATCGAAGCCAAGCGGTCTGGCAACGTCAGCCTGCAGGCAGGGCGTGAGCAAGCACGCATGTATGCCGACGGATTCGTGAACAAGGGCATGCGGCGCCCGGTAATCTTCTACAGCAACGGCTACGAGACTTTCGTCTGGGACGACAAGCAGTACAACACCTATCGCCCGGTGTATGGTTTCTACAGCAAGAGTAGCCTCGAATACTTGGCCTACCAACGCCAGTACCGTATTGCCGAGCTTGAACAGCATAACCCTGAATTGAAAATTGCCGACCGCCCCTACCAGATTGAGGCGATCAAGACCGTTGCTGCGAATTTTCAGAAGCAACGTCGCAAGGCTCTGATCATTCAAGCTACCGGTACAGGCAAGACTCGTGTTGCCATTGCCCTGGCTGAACTGCTGCTACGTACCAGTTGGGCTAAGCGTGTGCTGTTTCTCTGTGACCGCAAGGAACTGCGAGTTCAGGCTGACGACGCGTTCAAGCAGAATTTGCCCAGCGAACCGCGCTGCGTCATTGGCGAAACCAACAAAGTGGATCAGACTGCGCGCATCTACATCGCTACCTATCCGGGGATGATGAACCGCTTTTCCCAACTCGATGTAGGTTTTTTCGACCTGATCATCGCCGATGAGAGTCACCGCAGTATTTACAACAAGTACCGTGATCTATTCGATTACTTTGATGCTCTACAGGTTGGCCTCACCGCTACGCCAGTGAAGTTCATCAGCCGTAATACCTTTGACATCTTCGACTGCGAGACCACCGACCCTACCTTCGAATTCGGGCTGGACGCAGCCATCAACAACGATCCACCTTATCTGGTGCCGTTTCGCGTCAAGGATCTAACCACTGATTTTCTACGTGATGGCATCCATTACAGGGATCTGAGTGACGAGCAGAAGCGCCAGCTAGAAGAGGACCTTGGCGAAGAGGAAGCTAAGCGCACTACCGTTGCCGGTAAGGATATTGGTCGCAAGATTTTCAGTGAGGATACTGATCGAATCATTCTGGAAAACCTGATCAACAACGGCATCAAGGATGAAACTGGCTCTCTGGTCGGCAAGACCATCGTCTTCGCCCAGCGGCAGGACCACGCCGAGCACCTGGAGAAGCTCTTCTGTAAGCTCTACCCGCAATATGGTGCTAAGGTTTGCAAGGTCATCCACAATGGCATTGCCCATGTGGACACTCTGATCAAGGAATTCAAGAAACCGGACAACGACTTCCGAATTGCCATTTCGGTAGACATGCTGGACACAGGTATCGACGTGCCAGAAGTGGTAAATCTCGTTTTCGCCAAGCCGGTAAAGTCTTGGGTGAAGTTTTGGCAGATGATTGGCCGAGGCACACGACTGCGACCTGACCTGTTCGGCCGTGGTAAGGACAAGGAAGAGTTCCTGATCTTCGATCACTACGGAAACTTCGACTTCTTCGAGCAGGAGTACCAGGAGCCGGAAGACACAGGTGGAAAGTCCCTTCTGCAGACCACCTTCGAGGCTCGCCTTGAATTGGCTCAGGTCGCGCTCAGGCTCAATCATGCTGCAGCTTTCGATACCGCCATTGAGTTGCTGCGTGCGGATATCAACGATCTGCCAGAGACCAGCGTGGCAGTAAGGCGTGAGTTGCGCAATGTTCACCAATTGCAGCAGACCGACCTGCTGCAGCGTTTCGACGCTAAAACCCAGCACCTGCTCAGTGACACTATTGCGCCGTTGATGGCCGCTCGAGTGCTGAGTGACAAGCACGCCACTGCGCTGGACAAGCTTGTTGCTGGTATTCAGCGTTGCCTAGTAGAGCAGGCCAGTTGCTTCGAGGACGGAAAAATTGTGCTGCTGGCTGAGCTGGATAAGCTGGCTGTGAACATCCAAGCGGTGCGCCAGAAGGATGCGATTCTTGCGGAAGTGCGCAGTGCCAATTTTTGGCAACAGCCGAGTATCGATAAGCTGGAGCACGCCCGTAAGGAGCTGCGCGGCATTATGAAGTATCGGCAGACGGGAAGCTCTGCAAGCTACGGAACCGCGATTACCAAGGCTAAGGACGACAACGTACTGGCTGAAGAGCGTCGGGTTTACATCACTGGTGCCAATGACGCCATGCTTTATCGTCGCCGGCTCAAGGGCATTCTTGACGGCATGCTCGCAGCTAACCCTATTTTGCAGAAAATTCATAAAGGTGAGCCGATTGCCGAGGCGGACCTGAAGACCCTGACCTCGACCATTCTGACCAGTCATCCGGGTGTAAGTCTGGATTTATTGAATGAGTTCTACGGCCGTACTGCAGCACAACTGCACGTGACCGTGCGCGAGATCATAGGTCTGGATTCTCAGGCTATTGAAGAGCATTTCAAAAGCTTCCTGCACGCCCATCCAACCCTCACAGCTCAGCAGGTGCGCTTCATGAACCTGTTGAAGAATTACATCGCCCAACACGGCAGCATTGTGATCGAAACACTGTACGACGCACCGTTCAACAGCATTTCCCATGACGGAATCGACGGTGTGTTCAAGCCGACAGATGTTGATCAGTTGGTCGCGGTGCTTAAACCATTTCTTCGCGAGACAAACTCTCCGCCTGGCAATCAGGAGTGACCATGCAAGCCAGCCATTGGACGAAGGATATGATTGCTATCAGTGCAGTGCTCGCACTAGGCTCGGCGCTGCTGGGTTACTCCGCTGCGGCGTTGCGCCAGGGTAGGCAACTGCACAGCAACAACCCCGAATTATGACCAAGAGAAGTATTTGAAATGCTTACCGGCAAAATCCGCAACGATATCGACAAGCTCTGGGAAAAATTCTGGACTGGCGGTATCACCAACCCGCTGACTGTGATCGAACAGATCAGCTACCTGATGTTCGCTCGCATGCTCGACATGCAGGAAGACGTGGCCGAGCGCAAGGCTAACCGCACCGGCAAGGCCTTCGACCGTCTGTTTCCCAATA
The DNA here is from genome assembly GCF_016647865.1 of Pseudomonas sp. S60. NCBI lineage: Bacteria > Pseudomonadati > Pseudomonadota > Gammaproteobacteria > Pseudomonadales > Pseudomonadaceae > Pseudomonas > Pseudomonas sp. S60. Next base: position 44,884 of record NZ_JACVVH010000012.1, read on the forward strand.
CACCGGAGGGCCAACTGCTGCGCTGGAAGAACTTTCGCAACATGAGCGGGAAGGAACTGCACAGCCACCTCAAGAAAAAGGTCTATCCCTTCTTCGCCCAACTCGGAAGCGCCGAAGGCGAGGGCGGGGAGCGCGAAGGCCTGGGCCATATCAGCGAGTACATGCAGGACGCCGATCTGGAGATCAAGAACGAGTCTGTACTCACCTCTGCCGTGGAGATGGTAAACGACCTGCCGCTGACCCAGAGCGACGTGAAAGGCGATATCTACGAATATCTGCTGAGCAAACTCACCACCGCCGGCATCAACGGCCAGTTCCGCACGCCGCGCCATATCATCGACGCGATGATCGAGCTGATCGCCCCGCAGCCGACCGAGGTGATCTGCGATCCGGCCTGCGGCACCGCCGGTTTCCTCGCCCGCAGTATGGAATACCTCAACCGCGTGTACTCCAGCGCAGACGGCACCTTCAGCGATGAAGACGGCAACCTACATTACTCCGGCGATCTGCTTGAACCCTACCGCCAGCACATCAACAGCGAGATGTTCTGGGGCTTCGACTTCGACACCACCATGCTGCGTGTCTCCAGCATGAACATGATGCTCCACGGCGTGAACGGCGCGAACATTCGCTATCAGGACTCGCTGAGCAAATCCATCAAGGAGCATTACCCGCGTCAGGAGCAGAACTTTTTCGACGTAGTGCTAGCCAACCCGCCGTTCAAAGGCAGCTTGGACGAAACTAATACCAACCCCGACGTGCTCGGCTTGGTGAAAACCAAAAAGACCGAGCTGCTGTTCGTCGCCCATATTCTGCGCTCGCTCAAGCTCGGTGGTCGTGCGGCGGTGATCGTGCCGGACGGCGTGCTGTTCGGATCATCCAAGGCCCACCAGCAACTGCGCCAGGAGCTGCTCGACAACAACCAGCTGGAAGGTATCGTCAGCCTACCCAGTGGCGTGTTCAAACCCTACGCCGGGGTCAGCACCGCCATCCTGATCTTTACCAAGGGTGGCGCTACTGAGCGTGTGTGGTTCTACGACCTTGAAGCCGATGGCTACTCGCTGGACGACAAGCGCACCGAGCTGAAAGGCGAGGGCAGCAACGACCTGCCCGATGCCATTGCCCATTGGCACAAATACCGGCAGATGATCGAAGGCAATATCAGCGCAAGCACCGTCAACACTCTGTTCGGCGACAAGCGCAAAAAGGCCTTTGTTGTCTCCGCCGAGGATATCGCCGCCAACAAATACGACCTTTCCATCAACCGCTACAAGGAAGTGGAGTACCAGCAGGAGCAGTACGAAGACCCGAAGTTGATTCTGCAAAGGCTCAAAGGGTTAGAGCAGGAAATCATGGCGGATCTGGATGAGCTGGAGGAGATGCTATGAGTTGGCCACAAGTGAGGCTGGAGAGCATTTTTGACATCGCTCGCGGCGGCTCGCCTCGCCCTATTGATGATTACATCACCGATGCAGATGATGGCTTGAACTGGATTTCGATTAAAGATGCATCGAATAGTAATAAATATATCGAAACGACAAGGCTTAAAATCAAGCGGGAAGGTCTTTCAAAAACTCGGATGGTAAAACCGGGTGATTTCCTGCTGACAAACTCAATGAGCTTTGGTCGGCCATACATTATGAAAACCACTGGCTGTATTCATGACGGTTGGTTGGTGCTTTCTGGCGATCCTAAGAAGGTTGATTCTGACTATTTTTATCACTTGCTTGGTAGTGATCTTCTAAAGCGTCGCTTTTCAGCCCTGGCTGCAGGTGCTGTCGTAAAGAATTTGAATATTGATTTAGTTAAGGGGGTTGAAATCCCCCTCCCACCCCTGCCCGAACAAAAGCGCATAGCCGCCATCCTCGACAAGGCCGATGCCATCCGTAGGAAACGCCAGCGAGCCATCCAGCTCACCGACGACTTCCTCCGCGCTATGTTTTTGGACATGTTCGGCGAGCTTGTTACATCTTCTGGGTATGCACGCTCGCAAAAATACAAACTGCTGGAGTTGGTTGATTACATTGACTACAGAGGCAAGACTCCCGAAAAATCAGAGTATGGAATTCCTTTGATAACGGCGAAGAACGTCAAGAATGGGTATGTCGATGATGAGCCGAGAGAGTACATTCCCGAAGAAAACTATGGCGCATGGATGACAAGAGGCTTCCCTAGAAGGAATGATGTTCTTTTTACTACTGAAGCGCCTCTCGGGAATGTTGCCTTGCTAGGTGAGTATGAGAAGGTTGCAATTGGTCAGCGTTTGGTAGCTCTGCGATCCAAAGGGAAGGTGACACATGAATATCTCCTGTTCTTGTTGCTGCATCCTTTTGTCCGAGACTTAATTTATGCCCGCTCTTCTGGCAGTACGGTAAAAGGAATTCGCACGAAAGAGCTTTATGCTATTGAGCTTCCAGTGCCGGATATGGAAAAGCAAAGAGAGTTTTCAGCTGTTTATTGGAAAAGCAAATCGCTCACGAGCAATCAAGAGTCTGCGCATCAACTGGATATGTTGAACTTCAGTGCGCTGTCTCAAAAAGCCTTTGCTGGCCAGTTGTAGATAAGGAAATTTCCATGCGCCTCAAGTCCGTCAAACTCACTCATTTTCGCGGCTACCGCGCCACCACGGTTATTCCTATCGACGAAGCCATGACCGGCATCGTCGGCCGCAATGACTATGGCAAATCGACTATCCTCGAAGCCTTGGCGATCTTCTTCGAGAGCGGCGACGTCAAGGCCGATAGAAGCGATATCAACTGCTTCAGCCTAGCCGAAGGCGCTGAGCAGTTCGAGATTGCCTGCGAGTTTGATGATCTGCCTGGGGCTCTGGTGCTGGATGAAAATGCTGAGACTTCCTTGGCGCAGGAGTACCTGCTTAACGCCGAGGGTGCGCTGGAAATAGTCAAAACCTTCAAGGCTAACACCGGCAAGCTAGAGCGTACCGTCATCCGTTGTCAGCACCCTGCGGATGAAGCGCTGGCTGGGTTGCTGAGCCTAAAAATGGCTGAACTGAAAAAGCTCGGCGAGCAGCACGGCATCGCCGATCAAGTTGCCGACAAACGCGTGGCCTCACAGTGGCGGCAGGCGATTCGTGCGGCAGCACAGCCCATCATCTGTCAGGAGATGCTGCTCGACGTCAGCAAAGGGCTTTCGACTGACAGCAAATCCATCTGGGAGAAGATCGAGGCACAGTTGCCCACCTTCGCCCTGTTCAAGGCGGATCGTGAAAGCAGTGATGGCGATGCGGAGGCCAAAAACCCGCTGCAGCAGGCGGTCAAGGAGGCTCAGGCCGAACTGCAGGATCAGATCAGCGCGCTGGAGCAGCAGATCGAGGCCAGTGTGCTGGATGTCGCTGAGCGTACCCTCGACAAGCTGCGGGAAATGGCCCCCGAGCTGGCCAACGAGCTAAAACCACGGTTCAAGGAAAAGCCCAAATGGAGCTTCAGCTTCACCTTGGATGGTGAGAACGGCATCCCGATCAACAAGCGCGGCAGCGGCGTGCGCCGACTGATTCTGCTCAACTTTTTCCGTGCTGAGGCGGAGAAGGCGGTAGTGGGCTCCCAGCGCAATGTGATCTACGCCATCGAAGAGCCGGAGACCTCCCAGCACCCGAACTACCAGATGATGTTGATGAAGGTGCTGCTGGAGCTTTCCAACCAGCTCAATCGGCAGATCATCGTCACCACCCACGTCCCCGCCCTGGCCGGTCTTATGCCCATCGACGGCATCCGCTACGTCACCAAGGATGAGAACGGCATCCCTGTCGTCAAAATGCCCAATGACGATGTACTGAAGGAGGCGGCCGAGAGTCTGGGTGTGCTCCCTGAGACGGGGATGGAGCGGGCGAAGGGCGTTGTGCTGGTAGAAGGTAAATCAGACGTCACCTTCCTCCGCCACGCGGCCAACACCCTGAGGGCTGGCGGGCATCTCAACTCCAGTCTTGAGGATGCCGGCATCGTTCCGATTCTGATTGGTGGCTGTGGCAGCGTGAAGCACTGGGTCACCCTCAATCTCGCCGATGACCTAGGGTTACCCTGGTGCGTGTTCTTGGATTCCGACATTGGCGGCAGCCCAGAGCAGGTCGCCTCCATTGCCAAGCGCAAGCAGGAAGTAGAGGGAAGAGGTAGGTCTTTCTACTCCACCCGTAAGCGGGAAATCGAGAACTACCTGTGCCCTGACATGATTGATGCTCAAACCGGGGTAAGAGTGGCCTTCACTGATACCTGCGACGCAAAGAAAATCATCGGCCAGGCGGTGCGTGTCAAAGCGGATGATGTGATCGACAAGTTCTGGCCCCACATGACTGCTGAACAAATCCTTCAGCGCTCGATGTACCAGGAGGGTACTGAGCAGCGCTCGGAGCTGAAAGAGTTGGTCCAGAACCTGCTGGCGTTGGTCGGGTGAATTCAAAGTGGTGTGCGACCCAGCCGAAAGCGGTTTGTTCCGCCTGTGCGTCGTGCAGACGCTGCATGAGCGCACGCATCGGCTGAGCCATTGCCATCTAAAAATTACAATTAAGCCATTTGCCGGCCTCTGCCGAGCTAGAGCATAAAAACCATGCGCATTACGGAAATTGCCCTTACTAACTTTCGCTCCTTTCAGACCACCCAATCCATCGCCCTGGCGCCCGTCACGCTACTGTTCGGGCCGAACAGCGTGGGTAAAAGCTCGGTGTTGATGGCGCTGTTCTATATCCAGCAGATGCTGGAGAAGGGGCAGTGCGACCCACAGCGTATTGATGCGCTGGGTGAGAAGCATATTGGCGGGTTCAAGAGCTTGGTCAATGGCCGTGATCTCGCCAAGCGCATGGTTATCAAGCTGACCCTGGATAAGTCGGGCGCCATCGGTGCCAGCTATAACCAGATCGTGGATCTGCTGGGGGATGATTTTGGCCTACCTGTCGACAGCCCCACGGCTGACGCCAACCGCATGGCTGTGGAGTTTCATATTGCCTGGTCGAAAGCCGAGGACATGGCGTATGTGGCCTGCTACAAGGTCTGGCTGGATGACAGCCTGATCGCCGAGCTCTCCAGCGATGCGGGCCTTAGACAGCCAGTCATTACCTGGCTCAATTATCGGCACCCAGCGTTGTTGACTGAGGCGGACCACGAAGAGTACGCGGAAAGGGACTATGTCAGCCGCCTGCATGAGCTGCTCAATGCCAACCGCAAGCCCGAAACCGTGTCCAGAACAGATATTGGGCAGAACGCCGAGATTTCCTTTGAGCATACTGTTATCGGCTTCAAGGGACTTGTCGGCGCTTTACCTGTGCCGGGTAAGCGGTTGGAGACGGTCATCGAGGCAGATGAGCCAGCCCTGACTCTGCGTCTGCACGAAGTCCTCTCGGATGTGCTGGTTGCACCTCTCGACAACCTACTGGCGCTGCTCAACGAGAGCCTGTGCATTGGCCCGTTGCGCCTTATCCCAGACGCCCTGCATCGACCAAATCCCTATCCGCAGCAAAAGGACTGGTATTCCGGTGCCGCTGCGTGGGATGTCATGGGGCGATTGACCGCAGCCAATATGGTGGAGCTCAACCACTGGCTGAATGCTTCAGGCACCCTGAATCTCGGATATTCCCTTCGCTCGAAGCGCGTGATCAGCCAAGCCGCATACTCGGGAGGCGGTGATACCGCCAGTGAGTTACAGGCATTGATTGAGACTTTCGGAAATTCGCTCAGCCTGAGCCTCTCTGAAGCAGATGAAGATGGCAATCCGCTGCCGGAGCAGCATCCAATTTCGCTGGACGCAGTGAAGAAACTGCTTGAGGCAGATCAGCATTCTACTGGGGCCAAAGCGCGGCAGCTGGTGACAAAGGAGGTCTACAGCAAGTGGGTGCTTTGGGACGACCTCAACAACATCGAGGTAGCCTTTTCCGAGGTAGGCGTCGGAATATCTCAGTTGTTCCCACTGGTGGTCGCAGCGGTACAGGCCGGGCGAGGTATCATTGCCTGCGAGCAACCGGAACTGCATGTCCATCCAAGGATCCAGGTCGGCATCGGCGATTTGCTGACGCAAGCCAACAAGAACACCACCTTCTTGATAGAAACTCATAGCGAGCACCTGATCCTGCGGATCTTGCGTCGTATCCGAGAAACCTCAGAGCGCGAGTTGCCGGCGGGTCTGCGGCCCGTCTCTCCAGCTGATGTCTCCATCGTTTACATGGAACCATGTGAGGTGGGAGTGAGAACCCGACGGATTGAAATAGACCTCACGGGTGAGTTCACCAGCCGCTGGCCAAGTGGCTTCTTCGCTGAACGTGGCGAGGAGCTTTTCTGATGCACGCCATTTTTGCCATAGAGCCGGAGGCCATCAATAACTGGCCAGGTCTTCGCTATGCCGTGGAGAAATTTGGTTACAGCAAGGGGCTTTTGATCGCGCGTTACCCGGGTAAGTGGGAGCGAATGGTGATGGAGGCCAGCAAGCTTAACGGTGTCGGTGATCTCGACATGGCGCGAGTCGTGGAGCGATTACAAGCTATCAAGAGCGACCGGCTTGTGCGGATGAGGCTTCCGTACGGCGATGGTGGTTGGCTGGAAAATGTTGGTGCTGAAGACGTTTTGAATAGGTTGTCAGCCATCTTGGTACGAAACCAGGTCATCTCAGAAAAATTCCATAGCCTCGATGATGCCCATGAGAATCTGTTTGAAAATCGTCGGGATTTTCGTGTGAAGCGGACTGCGAATGCGTTGGCTCAGGTAGCTAAATATGTTCTGGTCGCCTCGGATAGCGTTGTACTGGTGGATCGCTACTTTCAGTCCAAGCCCAAGTGCACGAAAGTTCTCTGTGCCATGTTTGCTGCTTGTGAGGAAGCCGGTGCATTGCCTAATCAGGTGATTATTTTTTCCGACTACACCAAGGACCCGCGCGGCTTAGATGTGGTGCGGCAAGAGTATAGAGACTTGCTTGGCGGATGGATTGAACGCGGTATTGAAATCACCGTTTATCGGTTGGCTGGAGATCAGTTAGACCAAGATATCCATGCACGCTACTTGTTCAATCAGAAAGCAGGACTTCGCTTTGATCGGGGCTTCATTGAGCCCGAAGCTCACGATGAGCGTGAGCATGAGACGGATGTGAGCTGTATAGATTCGGCATTAGTCAACGAGCTATATGCCCGTTTCATTGATGATCGCGGGAGCTTAAGCGTTATCGATGAGGTTGTTTTGGAGTAGCTGCGTCGCTTTTAGTGGATCCTCTAGCAAGGGATATATTCATTCGCAGTGTGTAAGGGATTTGACATGAAACTCGTCGCCAACCGAGTTAACGGGTTACACCTGCGGGATCTGCTGCCTGTGCTGTGGCATATGGCAGCAGTGCGTCTGACATCACGCAGGACCTTGTCGGACATTGCGTGGTCAATAAGTTTCGCCTAGATCTGTGGATGCGCTACGACCATACCTTGCCCGTCTCGGTAGAGCTGCTCAAACGGTTGCTCAAGCATCAAAAGGACAACGTCTTCACGCGTTTCGTCCCGAATCGCTTTCACCCAGCAACAATAGGGTGCGTGCTACCATATCGCCACCCTATCCCCCAGAAGTCTTTTCTGCTTCCAGGTAATCGCCATGGACGACGTAGTCATAACGCATTTGGATGTGTACCAAAGCTGGCAAAGCCATCTCTTCAATTTCAGTCTCGACGATCCAAAGACGAACGCACCTGGGCTGCGCAAGCCTCAACTGGCTGCGCTTTATGCCACCCTGGGGCACCTGGTGGTTGATCCCTCTTCGACCGCCACAGTGGTCATGCCCACCGGTACAGGGAAGACTGACACCATGCTCGCGCTGATCCTCGCTGCGAGGATGGCAAGAACCTTGATCCTGGTTCCCTCGGACGCCCTCAGAACGCAGTTGGTGGGTAAGTGCACGGAGATGAAGACGCTCCGCACCGTGGGGGCGGTATCGGACACGGCGCGCAATCCTATTGTGGCGGCCATCGATTCGAAGTTGTCAGAGGAGCAGGTTGCTGATTTGGCCAGCGCCAACATTATTGTGGCTACTCCCCAGGCCCTGCTGCTATTCGAAGACGCCGCCTTGGGCGCGCTGGTCAATATGTGCAGCCACCTGATGATCGACGAGGCTCATCACGTCGCCGCTGCTAGCTGGAATCGAATCAAAACTGCCTTCATCGGCAAACCGTGTATTCAGTTTACAGCGACGCCATTCCGGGAAGATGGTCTGGCTCTGGCCGGTAAGATCATTTACAACTACCCGCTCCGGGATGCGCAGCTTGACGGCTATTTCAAAGGTATCGAGTTCCATCCGGTACGAGAATACAACCTCAAGCTGTCCGACCAAGCGATTGCAGACAAGGCTGTTGAGCTGCTCAGGGCTGACCTCAAGGCCGGGTATAACCATCTGATGATGGTGCGGGCCAAGTCGCACAAGCGGGCGTCAGACCTGTTTGAGATTTACAAGCAGCACCCCGATCTCACGCCGGTACTGATTCACAGCAATGTGCCGAACCAGGCCAGGGTGATGGCTGAGATTATCAAGAGGAAGCACCGGATCATCGTCTGCGTCGACATGCTTGGCGAGGGCTTCGACCTACCCGAGCTCAAAATTGCTGCCATTCATGACCAACACCAAAGCCCTGCCGTGACGCTCCAATTCATCGGCCGGCTGACACGGGTGGATGCGGCCCTTGGTGATGCCAAGTTCGTGGCGAACATCGCTAACCAGAAAACCGACCACCAGATGGCTGACCTCTATAAGGAGAGTGCTGACTGGGGGGCAGTCATTCGCAACGTAAGTGAGAAAAAGGTCAGCCGGGAAATTGAGAAGGCGGACTTCACCGAGCAATTCGCTGACGGTGACGATGCCAAGGTAATCTTTGGGCTCAACCCGAACCCCAAAATCAGCGCCGTGGCGTATCACCTCTCTGTCAAAGACTGGACACCGCAGCGGGCGCAGAGCCTGGATGGCCGCAGGGAGACACTGCAGTACTTTTCGATCAATGATCAGGCCGATACCGTCATTGCCGTGACTCGGCGAGAGACGCTGGTTGGGTGGGCTCAGACCGAAGAAATCGTCGATACCAACTGGAATCTGTACATCGCGTTCTATGACAAAGTGCAGAAAACCCTCTTCATTCACACCTCGGGTGACGACACCCAGGCAACTCGCTTCCTGAACCTGGTGGCCAAAGACTCTCGTCGCATCAATGGTGAGCCGGCGTTCCGGACGCTCCACGACATCAAGCTGATGAAGCTGCAGAACGTTGGCCTGTCCCGCGCCCGGAAAGACCTGCGGTTTACGATGCATGTGGGGCGCGACATCAACCAGGTGATCAGCGATATCGAGAAAGGCAATGCGACAAAGTCGAACATCTTCGCCACTGGTTTTGAGGATGGAGAACGAACCACCGTGGGCTGCTCGCACAAGGGCAAGATCTGGGAGATGAACTCCTCTCCGATCAACTACTGGGTCGAGTGGTGCAAGCGGATGGCGGTTAAACTCAACGACAACACCATCGACCCTGGTGACGTCCTCAAAAATGTCATGCGTGCCGACCAAATCAAGGACAGATGGCCAGAGGGGCTGTTCTACGCCGACTGGCCTGTGTCGATCGCGATCGAAAACGAGCAAAGGATCTCGCTGTATTTTCAGGGAGAGACTTTCAACCTGCTCGATGTCGAGCTTGGTAAGCCTGAGTACATTGATGCACGGACGCTGGAGATCCCCGTCATTGTTGCGGGTAACGAGGGCGAGGAGCGCCGGCTGACCACCATCGCCATCAAATTGCTGGAGGATGGGTACAAGACCTCCTGCCCAGGTGTGAAGATCCTTTACCCCCACGAAATGCCACTGGATTCTTACCTGGATGGAGAGCCGCTGGTACTGCTCAAGGTCGACGGATCCATGGTGCAGGGCAACTACCGTCAGTACTCGCTCAACAGCATGGATGTAAAACTGCCAGCTGGTTTGCTCGAAGCCTGGGATTGGGGAACGACGAAAATCCATCAGGAGTCCATGCGTGCGGAGCGACGCAAGGATTCAGTACAAGGGTTCACCTTCGACAAGATCGCTGACGATTACTCAATCGTGTTCAACGATGACGGCAAAGGCGAAATCGCTGACCTGGTGGCAATTCGGGAAAACCAGGACGCTATATATGTCGACTTGTATCACTGCAAATTTTGTCCTATGACGGATGGTGTGGCTGCGCCGGGAGCGCGCGTCGCTGATGTCTATGAAGTATGCGGACAGGCGTCCAGGTCGGTGAAATGGCTGTACACCGGCGACAAGTTCTTCAACCGATTAATGGATCGATACCAACAGGGACTGCTGAAGGACTTCGACAGAATCCTGAAGGGCACGCCCCAGCAGCTGGAGATCTTGCGCAACAAATGCCACGACCATGAGCTGATCTTCAAGTTTGTGATCGTACAACCTGCGATCTCAGCGAAGAAGGTGTCGAAAGAGCAACTGGCCGTCTTGGGAACGAGTTACTCATATATCAAGAGCATCTCGGGCTCGGACATCAGGGTTATTGTTAGCCCTTGATTGACTTGCACCAGCGGAATTGCAGCTAATTCCGCTGGTGTCATGCTGTGATCCGCGCCTCTGATACCGACTTCGCTTTTACCATCACAAGCTTGTGGCAGCCTGAAGCGTCTTAAATTTCCAAGGTGCTCGATGACTGCTTCTGGCTGAAAGGCGCCTGGTGCGATCGTCCGCTATGGCTCGATTCTGTTGAAAAAGTCGGCCATGCTTTTCGCAGCAGAAAAGTATGCGTCCGAGATTGAAATCTTTATTTTCGACAGAGGCTTCCGGGCTCAGATTTCGCGTAGCGGCGCGCAAAAAAAACGTTTTCAGCCGTCAGTATCCGGGCAGTCTGGAAGAACCGACTTTTTCAACAGAATCGCTCGATTGCAGTTGGTCACGACGGGGCTGTCTTTGCTCAAAGATCGAACACCCACGATGTCCCTAAGCGTCGAACGATCAATCTGACGGTGAGCAGATAATAGTATCGCGTACCGTCACTACGCTGTTTCAAGCGATTCTTCAAAAACCAATTCAAATGCTTTCGCTTCCAACCCCATGGCGTCTCCCGCTGCCACCGTTCAGCTATTGCCGTCTGTATAACCCTAGCCTGCCGGAAATGCCGCTGCCGCGTCGCATGCGACCCAGTCAGCACGCCGGCCAAGAACAGCTCCATATCGAATGGCATACTCATGACTGACCTCCAATGTACGCGGCAACTACGTCAATCCGACCGTGTCCCAGCTCATAGCTGATTTGCCTCCGGGCCACACGATCAAGGTGCCTATTTACCTGGCAGCATTGACCGCCGTTGATAGGCGCGCGGTGTTGGGTGATTTGCTCATAGCGCTCACATGCGTATGCTGCTCGTAGCTCATGGAAGCCTTTGAGGTTGTGTGCATGCAGGATGTCCCGCGCAGGGCGGATGATTTGCTGCAGAAGATTCAGGTAGCTTTCGTGCGGCGCAATCAGGTTGCGGCTGCCCGCAGGCAACACCTGCCGCGCAAACTCAAGTGCACCTCGAACATGGTCGTCCACCGCAATCCAACGTGGCGCCGAGGCGCCGGCGCGGCCGCCTTTGGTGCCATCCTGAATGTTAATTCTGCTTAGGTCGTAAGCCTCACGGCTTAACCGTGGCAGGTCAGCCAAGATGGCCTCACGCAAGCGCATGCCGGTGGCTCGCGCCAGCAGAACGATCGCAGCGGCCCGAAGCTGATGAGAGCTGCAAAGCGCATCGGCGATGTGCTTAACCTGTTCGCGGTCTTGGCCCTGCGGCACCGACTGTCGAACCCCGGTACGCTGCATACCTAACGCCTTGCTCGGGCTTGGTAACTTCACGCACTGATCACCGCGAAGCGCTGCCATGGTCCTGTTAACGCTGGATAGCCGATTTTGTGCGGTGCTGACGGCGAGATCACCGCGCCCAACCACGTCGCGCAGGTACGCTGCATAGTCGGCCAACACCTTCCGATCGATCTGCCGCGCATCATTGATACCGGGGCCCTGTTCGGAGCGGCACCAATTCACGAATGCCTGCCAGCGATCACAGTGCGCCTTGACTGTGCCGTAATGACCTCCACCGAACATGTCTTTCAGCGCCTGCGGCCCTGCGTAGCTCAATTGCCTGCCGTAACCGAAATTGCGGCCATCGCGTCTACCCAGCAATGCCATGTCAGTCACCTCATCATCCGATCTCCGATCCTCGCCCCACGTCATCCCGCCAAGAATGCTGAGTGTTATCAGGGATCAAGGCCCCTGCGACCTGTGGGGATGTCCTCTATCGCGGGACTGGCGGCTCCTTACGACCGGGAGCAAGGGCATCTCATGATCTGGCCTCCTGAACACCGTTACCGGTGGGCGGGTGGAGGAAGCGCTGGCTGACGAAACCAGCGCCTGTAGATCCTGAGCCGGGTGAACACAACGATGTAATGACCGGGGCGTGCCTGACTGTCAGTCAGGTGCAATCCATTCCCTGGTCTGCGGCACCATCATTTGCATCGCTGTTGCTGGTGACATCGGCGTTTGTCACGCCGATTGTCACGAGGGGAGTTGCCGCAAAGCCAACTGCGATGAGGGCTGCAGCAGCGTTAGAAGCGCCCGTCTCTTTCCAGGAGAAAGAGACGGGCGCAGGTTGGCGCAAGATTCGGCCAAGCGGATAGGTTGCTGCAGGGCAGCGAAGTAGGACGTGTCGTCTGGCGCACGAGGGCCATGATCTGAAGTAGGCATCCATCACCGGGGGAGGTGACCGGGCGAGCTGCCGGATGCGAATCGCCATTTGGGGAGAACCACCGAGAGAGCGGCGTGACCTTAAAGGTTCGGGCCACCTGGGGTGCTGTCAACGACAGCGCTTGCACGGCCAGTTCTACGCCTGTGGATAAACCCGGTCAAGGGTTGGAACTCACTGCTACTTTGGACTTGGAAGGCGGTTTTCCACCGATGGAATTCCATGGTGGAACTCGGACAACGTGGTGGCTTTTTAGCTTTTCAAAGTGAGGTCCTTCCAAACAGGGCGGCTTTGCAGCCCTGTTTGGAAGGACCCGCGCTTACAAGCGGATAAACGAGACTGCTTGCCCTGAATCTTGAGCGCTCAGTTCTTGTCGCTTCCGTTATTGCGCCTGTACAGCGCTAGCGGATCGGTACCACATTCTTGTCCCTGACTTGGCCGTATGCTGAGGCGAGCAGGCTGCCGGTGGCGGCTTTCTGGATGTACTCACTCCACCAGGCCATCATCGGGCGCCGGCGCTCAATGTAGTCGGCTCGGTTGTAGGCGCTGCGCACCTCATCTTTGTCTACGTGAGCTAGTGCGACTTCGATTAGCTCCGGGTCCCACCCATGCTCATTCAAAATGGTGCTCGCCATCGAGCGCATGCCGTGGCTGACCAACCGATCCTGGAATCCCATGCGTTTCAACGCCATGTTGGCGGTCTGGCTATTGGCATGAGTACGAGGGTTTCGGTCTGCCGGGAAGACGTATTCCCAGTGACCACTGTGGGACTTCAGTATTTCCAGCAATGCCATGGCTTGATCGCTTAACGGGATGCTGTGTGGGCGGCGCTTCTTCATCCGCTCCGGTGGTATGGTCCAGACACGCCGCTCAAAATCGATGTCTGCCCAGCGAGTAGTCGCCGCCTCGGCGGGGCGAGTCATCGTGTGCAACTGCCACTCGATCAAGCAGCGGGTAGTGCGTTTGATGCTGGCGTTGGCGATCTCCAGCATGAGCTCGGGGAGCTCTTCTGGTGGAAGCGCAGCCATGTTTACTTTTTTCGGTTTCTTGAACACCGCACGAATTCCATTTAGCGGATTCGCATGTATCAGGCCGGAGTTCACCCCATAGGTCATGATCTCGTTGAGCCGTTGGCTCAATCGCTTCACCGTTTCGAGGCTGCCTTTAGCCTCGATTGGGCGGAGGATTTTGATGACCATTGGGGCGGTGATTTCCGATAGCGGCGTTGTTTTCATGCTCGGGAAAACGTGCAGGGTGAGCGAACGCCAAATGTCCTCGGCGTAGGCCGGGGTGACCGAATCTTTCTTCAGCTCGAACCAGGCGGTGGCCACCTTTTCGAAGGTGTGCTCAGTCTCAGCAAGCTTGGCTTGCCTAACCTCATCACGTTGGACTTTGGGATCAATGCCTAGGGCGAGCTGCTCGCGCGCCTCAACGGCTTTTTTTCGAGCGTTGGCTAGCGAGAGGTCGGGGTATGGACCGAGGGCCATGTTGATACGGCTTCGGGTCAATGGTTCGCGGTAGTTGAAATTCCACATCATTGAGCCGCTGGCTCTGACACGAAGCTGAAGGCCGTCACCGTCGCTGAGGACGAAATCCTTCCCGGTTGGCTTGACCGCTTTGAGCTGGCGGTCGGAGAGGCGGGTTGCTTGAGTAGGCATGGGAGTTACCTCCGGCACCGTTTTGGTATCCTAAAAATAGCACCGGGTAGCCTGGGATACCACCTGGGATACCAAACTGACTGGAACTCAAAAAACCTCTATGGCCCTCTAAAGCGCTGTAACTCATTGATTTTACTGGGTAACAGGCACAAAAAAAGACGTCCGTGGACGTCTTTGTTTGATCATTTGGTGGAGCCGGGGGGATCTGAACCCGCGTCCTCACTAATAGACAGATGCGTAACTCGTCACTACTCCGATCGCACTGTAGGAAACGTCCTCTTCCTTGGTAGGCTATCGCCACCATCGAGAGGAAATCCAATGCCCGTCGTGATCGTAGAAAACGATACGTCTCAGTGGGAAGACGAGACAGGCTCTGTCTATCATTTCCCCAAGCGTTACAAAGCCTGGCTCGTTGAAGGAACGGAGGTGATCTACTACAAAGGACGAATCACGGATCGAGCCTTTGCGTCCAAGCGCCTCAGTGCGTCTCCCCACTACTTTGGCAAAGCACGCGTCGGTAAGGTCTACCCTGACCCGAAAAGTGGAAAGGGGGATCTCTTCGCATTTATTGAGGATTTCGCCGCGTTTGAGAGTGCTGTCCCTGCGAAGCTTGACGGTCAGTATCTTGAGAGCGTCCCATCGAGTCGAGTTACAAATTACTGGCGTGACGGTGTCCGACCGATCGCTAAGACCGATTACGACACCATCTTGAGCCACGCCAAGCTATTGCCTGTGCAACCGCCAGTCTCGGCAACAGTGACGGATGATGAAAACCTGAGCCTCGAGTCATTCGTGGAAGGTAGCAAGACCACCTACTTCAGCACCCGCTATGAGCGTCGGAAAGACCTCCGGATAAAGGCCATCGCGTTCCATGGCCTGGACTGTAAAGCTTGCGGATTTGATTTTGAACAGGCCTACGGTGAACACGGCAAGGGCTTCGTTCACGTCCACCATGTAGTCCCTATTTCAAAATTAGGTGGTGAGCAGGTAGTGAACCCCGAGACAGACCTCGTGACGTTGTGCGCCAACTGCCATGCTATGGTGCATCGAGCCAGAGATGTGACGCTGAGCATTGCCGAGCTCAAAAAGCTGATACGTGGGCGTTGGGTTTCGGAAGCTTGATGGAGAATCGAACAGACGTGACGTCAACGTCGACCCGGTGCCTAGCCCGGTAAGTGAATCAGTCGTTGGCTAAATCAAGACCAAACGGAGTTGCCATTTTGTCAGTTCGCCCTATCACAGCCAACGACTGGCGGTCTTACAAGAATCTGAGGCTACGGGCCCTGCAGGAATCCCCGGATGCCTTCGGGAGTACTTACGCGCATGAGTCCACAAGAGACGATCCTGCTTGGAAAGAGCGCGTTGCTACTGTAACCAATGTCAGCAGCGCTCAAGCTTTCCTCGGTATCTACAATGAGGTGGTTCATGGCCTGATCTGGTGCAAGGCATCGGACGCCGACCACGAACTCGTTGAAATCTTTCAAATGTGGGTCGCGCCTGAGGCGCGTGGTCTTGGCATCGGCAGGGCGTTGCTTGAGACGGCTGTTGCTTGGGCTGAAAGCCGCGGCGCTGTCCGGGTGCGCCTTGATGTGACCATCGCAGGCAGCCCAGCAATGCAGTTGTACAAAACGAGCGGCTTTGAACCAGTTGGCCCCGCTGAGCATCTGCGCCCGGATTCAATCCTTATGTCCCAGACCATGGAGTTAAGGCTGCGAGCCGATCAATTGCGTTGATCGGCCCATGAAAGTGAATAGCCTTCAAAGCCGAACACTGAACCAAGTCTTCAACGCATCCGAAAGCGCCGACCTACTTCACCGCATCATCCCCAATTCAGCATCATCCATCAGCGCCTTGGCCAACGCGCACAGATAGTGCGAAGCCCAGATCAGCTGAGGTTTATCTTCCATCAACCCATCCAACGTCATATCCCGCGCATAGCCCATCAGCTCCGAAGCCTGCTCGCGTGCGCTCTGGCAGGGGATGCCAGGCTCGATGCGGAAAAGGGGGTGGGTCTGGTTCGCGCCTTGGTAGAAAGTGGTTTTACCAACGGTGAATTTGTTTTCTTCTGTGGCCATCTTTGTCGCTCCCCGAAACACGCTAATGCCTGGGCTGGCCTAGCCGCACCACGCACAACCCAGGCGAAACCAATCACAAACTCAATGCCGCAACCTTGGCTCATACGGCATTTGCACTTGAATCAATGCCGATTCAAGCAACGCGCGCAACGTCTCAAGCTCGTGCATGGATGCCATCATCAGGATGGAGGAGGGTGATTTGGGCTGCAGTTGAATCGCCTGCTGAACAACGGTCGATGCGCAGAGCGCGTAGTCAGTGGCCTGTATCAGAGTGTCTTCAAGGGAGAGAAGGGCGGGAGGCGGATCAGGAACAATCTTTAGCATGGTTCAGCTCCAACGTGGGATATGGAGCTGCCTCGAACTTGCTGTCAAACAAGAGGGTGGCAGCTGTACGCGGGTTGACAGACCGAGACGTTGGCACTCGGCGCACCATAGGTGCCCGCACGTACAGCCGCCATAAAGGCGTGCACATGAGGACAACGTGAGCGGTCTGTCAAAACCGGTCGCTGAATTGGCAGCGACTAGGCGAGACTAGAATCCGCATTGCTCATGCGCAACGAAAAACGTGCGCCCGGAGTATCTTTGGGAAACGGCCTACAAGCCAGGGGCTATTTCCGATTTTTTCGCATAAACCACATCACATTTTATTCAGATGAAGCGGGGCTCGCGTGCCGGTCGCCCGACCAGGACTCCCCCGAGGCCCTAGCTCCTGGAGACCACACGTACGTACGTGGGCTTTCTGCTGGCGGATTTTTCGCGGCGGGCCTGACGGTCGCTGGTCCGGCGTCGGCCTTGAGGGTATTTCCGTATCGCCCTTCGAAAGCCCGGGCCGACTTTGGCTGCATACTTCAGCAGGGTGCTGACATAGTCTTGGTGAAAAAGCCACCACGCCTCCAGCAGCAGGGTTGGAACCATGAGCGTGATCATAATGGCCAATTTTACTGCGAGGCTTTTGTCAGATGAGGCGGAGAGGTAGAACCCCACCGCAAGCAGAAATGACAAGACGAAGCATGCGAAAAGCGTCGACTCTTTTATAATCTCCCTTTGAATTGCAAAGACATC
Organism: Pseudomonas sp. S60; assembly: GCF_016647865.1. Classification (NCBI taxonomy): domain Bacteria; kingdom Pseudomonadati; phylum Pseudomonadota; class Gammaproteobacteria; order Pseudomonadales; family Pseudomonadaceae; genus Pseudomonas; species Pseudomonas sp. S60. The sequence continues at coordinate 62,387 of NZ_JACVVH010000012.1, forward strand.
CACTCTGGCGCGTTTAATCTTCCTGAGCTGACGGGTGATCTGCCATCTGGCGAGGTGCAGGGCTAAAAAGAATGTTCCAGTCCTGGCCTTGGACAGCAGCCAGAGCACAAAGGCGCCGCCTACCGTGAGCCCTAGATCCTGGAAAGAGAAAGTGAAATTGTTCATTACCGATCCTTGGTCTTGTCGAAGGGGCATAACGCTACTCGCTAGGCGCGTTTCTGGAAAGCGAGACGTGTAAAAAAAGGTTATGGATCGCCATTGAAGACGCATCCAGCATCCATTGTTAATCAGGTGACGCAGGCTTTTAGCCATCGCCACCCGATCAGAAGTGCTAATCTCTGGTCGCCGGCATAACGAATTCGCGCACTAAGCACGCCGTGGAAATTCGCATCAGCGCCCCTATCTGGATGATGGGCCTCGATACGACGGGGCCGTCAGCGCGAATCAACGCATCATGCCCAGCTCAGCATCATCCATCAGCGCTTTGGCCAGCGCACACAGGTAGTGGGATGCCCAGATCAACTGGGGCTTATCTTCCATCAAACCATCCAGCGTCATGTCCCGCGCATAGCCCATCAGTTCCGAGGCCTGCTCACGTGCACTTTGGCAAGGGATGCCAGGTTCGATGCGGAAGAGAGGATGGGTTTGATTGGCACCTTGGTAGAAGGTGGTTTTACCGACGGTGAATTTGTTTTCTTCTGTGGGCACGGTGGTAGCTCCCTGAAAGACTTCGTGGCCTGGGCTGGGATTCCTGTTGGCTATAGCAGCCCAGGCGTTACACAACCAGGCTTTAGTGCCAGGCCCTCGGTTCTGAGGGCATCTGCACCTGGATCAATGCCGACTCAAGCAGCGCTCGCAGCGTTTCCAATTCGTGCATGGACGCCATGATGAGCACCGACGCGGGCGATTTGGGCTGTAGTGCCATTGCCTGCTGCACTACGGTTGCCGCGCACAGGGCGTAATCCGTGGCCTGGATTAGTGTGTCTTCCAAGGAAAGAATGTGACGGGGTGGGTCTGGGACTATTTTGAGCATAAACCCTCTCAGTGCCTTAAGGGCTGCCGCAGATCCGCTGTCAAACGAAAGGGTGGCAGCTGTTTGCGGGTTGACAGACCGGGGGCACTGAGAATCCCGGCGCACACGACGGTGCCCCACGCACAGCCGCCATAAATGGCATTGCGCATGCTCTCAGTGAACCACGGCCTGTCAAAACCGTGCCGCCATCGGGGCGGCAGGTCGAGACTATGATTCGGTATGGGCATGCGCAACGAAAAACAGGCTCACGGAGTATCTTTGGGAAACGGCCTACAAGAAAGGGTTAAATTCTGATTGTTTACCAGGAACACCACCGCGTTTTACATAGACTGCCCTGCGTTGAGGGTTGTAGGCTGTTTCCAAGTGGTATTGAAACTCCACACCTACCGCAACAAGGATCGACCCGATGAACCAGCCACCCGACGGCATGCCCATTTACCGCGTACTGACCGGCCCCGATGACGCTGCCTTTTGCCGCAGGGTCAGTGATGCCCTGCTGATGGGCTATCAGCTTCATGGCGGGCCTGCGCTTACGTTCAATGGCACGCATGTGATTGTGGCTCAGGCGGTGGTATGGCCTGGGGAGCGGGTGGGCGCTGGTTGACTTAAGGGTGGATGGCACCGGCTGGCGCCGGTGTTCGCGGGTGAACCCGCTCCCACTGTGGTTTGCGACAACTTTCAGAATTTGTGCAAAACGGTGGCCTTATAAAGATGAGGGCGCGTGCCAGAGGTCGAGGGTGGCTCGGCAAGGCCAGTTGGGGGCCTGCAACTGAGGCGGGGTGCTCAGCGAGCACCGGCATTCATATAGGCCAGCGTCATCCGGCTGAGGGCACGTATGCCCACCGCAAGGCTCGGGTCATCCACCTGGAAGCCTGGCGAATGGGTCGGCCACACCGGCTTGTCGGCGAGTGCCGGCGGGGTTGCGCCCATGCGCAGGAACACGCCGGGGATCTGGCGGGCGTACTCGGCAAAATCGTCCGCGCCGTACGTGCCGCTGTCTATCTTCACAGGCGTGGTGGATACCTGCTCCAGCACTGGCAACAGGCTGTCCACCAGCGCGGTGTCGTTGTACCCGGCGCGGTAGTTGCCGGGCAGGTAGTCGACCACTGCGCTGGCACCCGAGGCTTTGGCGATGTGCTGCGCTGTACGGCGCATGCGCTGCAGCACGTCTTCGCGCTGTTCGTCGCTGACGGTGCGGATGGAGCCCTCAAGGCGCACTTCGGCGGGGATGATGTTGTGCCGGTCCCCGGCCTGGATTCGGCCCACGGAGATCACCGGCGCCGGCAGCACGCTGAGGTTGGACTGGCGGCTGGGGATGGTCTGCCAGGCAAGGATGACTTGCGCCGCTACCGGCACGGGGTCGATGCCGGTCCAGGGGAATGCTGCGTGTGTTTGCCGGCCCGTGATGCGGGCCTGGAAGGTGTCTGCCGCTGCGGTCGTGCGGTTGCGGCTGAGGGTAAAGGTGCCTGCCGTGCCGGCAGTGACGTGGATGCCGAAGATTACCGCCGGCGCTGGGTTGCTCAATACGCCTTCCTCGATCATCTGCCTGGCGCCGCCGGTTTCGCCCAGGGGCGGGCCTTCTTCAGCGGGCTGGAAGATCAGTTTCAGGGTGCCGGGCAGTTGGTCGCGCCGCGCTGCCAGCACTTCTGCCACGCCCAGGGCCATGGCCATGTGCGCGTCGTGGCCACAGGCGTGCATCACGCCCACTTCCTTGCCACGGGTGCGCAGGTCACCGCCCTTGTCCAGCACGCGAACGGTCGAGGCATAGGGCAGGCCGGTCTGCTCGGTCAGTGGCAGGGCGTCCAGCTCGGCGCGAATGGCCACCACCGGGCCTGGCTTGCCGCCGCGCAAAATGCCCACTACGCCGGTATGGGCGATGCCGGTCTGCACCTCCAGGCCCAGTGCGCGCAAGCGTGTGGCGATGCGTTGGGCGGTTTCTACCTCGCGGTTGCCCAGTTCGGGGTGCTGGTGAATCTGGTGGCGCAGTTCGATCACGCCCGGCAGCGCCTTGGCAATACGGGCGTCCAGGTCGGCCCACTCCGCCGTTTGCGCAGCGCTGGCCGGGGCCGCGAGCGCTCCCAGAAACAGGGCGTAGAGGGGCTTGCGTAACGGTGGCATGGGCGCTCCTTGGGTTTCAGTAAGTGAAGGCGATGGGCGGGGGGGTGCCGTTCACCAGGTAATCACCAATGGCCTTGTACTTGTAGGCCACGGCATCGTGGGTGGTATGGGTGCGGGCGTTGCGCCAATGCCGGTCGAAGTTGTAGCGCGACTGGGTGGTAGCAGCGCCGCCTACCTCGTAGAGGCGTTCGCACACATGCAGGGCGGCGCGGGTCGAGGCGATCTTGGCCTCGGCCACGTCGATGGAGGCGCGGGCCAGCAGGGCGTCCAGTGCTTCGCCGGCCAGGCGGCCCTCCAGCTGGCTGCGGGCGGCCAGGTCCACGGTCAGTGACGCTTTCTCCACCAATGCCTGTGCGCCATGGATGGCGGCGGCCATATCACCCACGGTGTGCAGGATGTACGGGTCGTTGCGGGCCTGGTCCACACCGCTCTCGCGCACTGGCCGTGCACCGGTACGCGACCACTGCACGGCGTCGTCCAGCGCCGCCAGGCCAATCCCGATATCGATGGAGCAGTGGATCAACTGGGCGCTGGCGCCGATGTAGTTGCGGCGCTGGTACCACTGGGCCAGCGGGATCACCTGGTCTTGCGTCACCGGCACGTTGGTCAGCAGCGTGGTGCCGCTGGCGGTAACACGTTGGCCCATGCCGTCCCAGTCGTCGAGCAGCTCGATGCCGGGGGTGTTGGCCGGCAGCATCACGTACACCGCGTTGCCGTCTTCGTCCACCGCCTGCACCTTGAGCAGGTCGGCGAACAGGCAGCCGGTGCTGTAGAACTTGCTGCCGTTGAGCACCAGCTGGGCGCCCTGGCGTTCCAGGCGGGTGTGAATCTCGCCACGGAACTTGCCCCCTCGCTCGGCGATGGCCCCGGAAGACAGCTGCCGCTGGGCGAAGGCGCCCAGGTAACGGCGTTGCTGGTCATCACTGGCAATCAGGCGCAGGTGCTCGACGGTGGCGAAGTGTGGGAACAAGGCCTGCGCCACACTGGGGTCTGCCTTGGCCAAGGTGATGAAGATACGCGCTACGTCCAGTTGGCTGATGTCCCCGCCACCCATGTGCAACGGAACGCGGGCGGCGCCGAGGCCAGATTGGCGGATCAGGTCCAGTTGCTCGAACGGCAGGGCACGCCGTGCATCGCGTTCGGCGGCGCCAGGCTGGATGTGGGTGGCCAGTTCATGGGCCAGTGCCAGGTAGTCGGTCATGTGTCAGTCTCGAAAAAGGAGTCAAGGTGCATCGCGCAAGGCCTGGCGCGGAACGCCGAACAGCAGGGTCAGGGTGCCGCACGCCACCAGGGCGGCGACGATGTACAGCGCCAGGCTGATTTCGCCTGTGTTGGTCTTGAGGGTGCCGATCATGATCGGCGTCAGCAGGCTGCTGACCTGCCCGCAGCAGTTCACCAACGCCAGCCCGGCGGCGCGGGCACGGTCGGACAGGTAGTAGGTGGGAATGGTCCAGAACACCGCCGTGGCCACCAGGTAGCCACTTGTCATCAGGGTCAGCAGGGCGATGGCTGACCAGGGGCCGGCGATCAGGTTGGGCAACAGCACCATTGCCAGGGCCGCCGCAAGGCCGCCCAGTGCGAAATGCCAGCGGCGTTCCTGGTGCAGGTCCGAATGGCGGCATGCCCACAGCATCACTGCCACGCCAGCCAGGTAGGGCAGGGCGGAGAACAGGCCGAGCTGGCCCAGGCTGCTAACCCCGGCATCGCGGATGATCGACGGCGCCCAGATATTGGTGACGTTGCCCGTGCACATGATGGTCAGGCAGTAGGCCAGGGTGATGAACCATACCTTGCGGTCTTTCAGCGCTTCCAGAAAGCGCTGGTGGCCGCCCGGTTTGCGGCTGGCCCGTTCGTGGGCCAAGGCAGCTTCGATGGTGCGCTTCTCGGCGTTGCTGAGCCAGCGGGCATCGGCCGGCTTGTCATCCAGCCAGTACCAGGCAAACAACCCCGCCAGCACTGGCGGGATGCCGGTGAGCACAAACAGCCACTGCCAGCCGCTGAAGCCGGCAGCGCCCGCGAAGTGGCTCATGATCCAGGTGGACAGTGGCCCGCCGACGATGCCGCACACGGCAATGGCCATGATGAAGCGCGAGGTGATGCGCGCCCGGTAGCGGGCTGGGAACCAGTAGGTCAGGTACAGGATTACCCCCGGGAAAAACCCGGCCTCGGCAGCGCCCAGCAATACCCTCAACACGTAGAACTGCGCCGGCGTCTGGGCGAATGCGGTGGCGATGGTTACCAGCCCCCACAGCACCATGATGCGGGTCATGGTCTTCTTCGCACCGAACTTCTCGAGCAGCAGGTTGCTGGGTATCTCGAACAGCAGGTAGCCGATCGAGAACACGCCGACAATGATGCCGAAGGTGGCGTCACTGATGTTCAAGTCGGCCTTGAACTGCAGGTGCGCGAAGCTGATGTTCACCCGGTCCAGCCAGTTCAGCACGAAGCACAGGAACAGGAACGGCATGATGCGCCAGGCCAGCTTGCGGTACAGGCGCTGGTTGAAGCCGGAAGGGTCCGCCGCGTGTGCGGCGGGCGGGTTTGCTGAAAGCGTGCCGGGCGTGTTCATGGCGGGTTACCAGCTCACGTCGACTTTGCCGAAGAAGTACGCACCTTCCAGCCCGTAGGGCGAGTACCAGCTGTAGGTCGGGTCGTCCGTGGGGAAGAAGTAGTAGCGCTTGGCTTCGGCGTTGAGCTGCTGTGGGCGGCGGTCGAAAATGTTCTCGCCGCCGACGGTAATTTTCACCGCATCGCTGAGCCAGTAGCCCAGGCTCAGGTCGGTGATGAACGCCGGGCGGATTTCCTCGTCGCGGCTGGCGGCAATCTGGTTGCGCCCGGTGACCTTCGAGTAGCGGGTGCCCTTGAGCGTCACGTCGAAGTCGCCCAGTTGCCAGGCGGCGGTCAGCGAAGTGACGTTCTTCGGGTAGGCGCTGGTCAGGTTGCCCTGCCGGTCGCGGCCCACGGCGCTGACGCCGGTGCCGGCGAGGGCGTCAGGCTCCTTGATCTTCTCGATGGTCTGCAGGCTCTGGTTGCTCAGCAGGGTCCATTTGGTCTTGCCGTATTCACCGAGGTCGTAGCGGTAGTCGGCCACCAGGTCGATGCCGCGGGTACGGGTGTCGGCCAGGTTGCCGAAGTAGGAGACGATCTGGTTCGGGTCCAGGCCGTTGGCGGCGAGAAGGTTGGACACGGCGGTGCCCTGCAGGTTGCTGGTCTGCAGGATGCGGTCCTTGATGTCGATCTGATACAGGTCGACGGTGACGTTGAGGTTTTCGGTGGGCGTGGCCACGAAACCGAGGCTGTAGTTCAGTGATTTTTCCGGCTTTAGCTGCCGGGCGCCCAGGGCCTGCCCGGCTGCGTCATCCACCGTCACATAACGGGTGGTGGCCTGTTCCAGTACCCCGTTCAGCGGGCTAGTGCGCCACGCCGTAAGCGACGATGAATAGTATTGCTGTTGCAGCGACGGCGCACGGAAGCCATTGCTGACCGTGCCGCGCACGGCAAACGCTGGCGTGAAGGCGTAACGCGTGGAGAGTTTGCCGCTGCCGGTGTCGCCAAAGTCGCTGTAGTGCTCGAAGCGCCCGGCCAGGCTGACGTCCCACTGGTCGGTGAGGCTCTGGCTGAGGTCGATGTAGCCAGCCGTATTGGTGCGCGAATAATTGTGCGCATCCGCTGGGGTGAAACCCACCAGGCCCGGTGCGCCAGGGTTTGGGCGCTGGCCAGCAAGCGGGTGGCCGGCGGGGAACACGTAGCCGCCGTCGGCATAGGAGGCGTACTCGCCTTCCTCGATCTCGAAGCCGTCACGGCGGAACTCTACACCGGTGGACACGTTTAGTGGCTTGGCGAACAGGCCGGTGTCGAAGGCGCGGGTAAGGTCCAGGTTGTTGGTCCACTGGCTGGCGATCAGGTGGCCGCCGTCCATGTTGCGGGGGCTGGTCGGGCCAAGGGAGGGGTTGAGCGACTTCTCGTTGCGGGTGTTGGCGTCGTTGCGGCCGTAGCTGGTGCTGAGGTCGAGCTTCCAGCCGGCGACGTCTTCGTTGCGCAGGCCGATCACAGCCTGGAAGTCGTCTTCTTCCACCACGAAGCGCGGCGAGAAACCGTCTGGGTAGACCGCTACGATATTCTGCGGCGAGTTGGCCGTGCGGTAGGTGCCCCAGCTGGTGGAGTTGCGGTGGCTGAGGGTAGAGAAGGAATACAGGCTCACGGTGTCGGTCAGCGGCAGTTCGGCGTTGTAGCCAAAATTGTAGGTTTGTGAGCGTGGCTGGCCCAACTGCTGGCGGTAGCGGCTTTCGCCGTTCTCACGCGGGTCGGCGCCACCGTTGACCGGGAAATAGATGCGGGTACGGGCCGGCACTGCACCTGCAACGTTGGAGCTTTCCTGGATGCCGATATCGGCGCTCAGGCTGAAAAAACCGTCATTGGGCAGTTCAAAGCCCTGGTTGACCTGGCCCTGGCCACGGGCGCCGAAGTTGCCTTTGCCGCCCACACGGTTTTCGTACTGGCCATACAGTGCGCTGGCGCTACCGCCGGAGCTGTTGTTCTTGAGGATGATGTTGATCACCCCGGCGATGGCGTCCGAACCATACTGGGCAGCGGCGCCGTCGCGCAGCACCTCGACGTGGTCCACGGCACTGACCGGGATCAGGTCGAGGTCGGCCGGCGACTGGCCGCTCGCGGTGGCGGCGGTCTGCACGAAAATCAGCGAGGTGTTGTGCCGGCGCTTGCCGTTTACCAGTATCAGCACGTGGTTACCGCCAAGGCCCCGCAGGGTCGCCGACTTCACCGACAAACCGGTGCCGCCGGTAAAGCCGGCGGCGTTGGTGTAGGAGGGCACGGCGGCGGCCAGGGCGTCGCGCAGGTTCTGCTTGCCGGAGCGGGCCAGGTCCTCGGCGCTTATCACGTCGATCGGTGCCAGGCTGTTGGCCACGGTACGCCCGCTGTCGCGAGCGCCGGTGACCACCACGGTTTGCAGGGCAGCTTCGTTGCCTGGGGTATCGGCGGCCGAGGCTAGTGGGGTGACGCACAACCCGAGGATGCCTGCGGTCAGCAGGTTGAGCCTGGGCTGGAAAATGTTGGGGCGAGACATGGTGAGGCTCCGGTAAGGTGCCGCTTTCCATTCCTGGTGGTGGGAGTTCCTGACAGTACTGGCGAGGCGATGAGGTGTTGGCAGTTTCTGGTTATCGGTAACGCATGACGTCCTGGCGGGCCTGGTCGACCAGGGCCATGTGCGCTGTAAGGTGGCGCTTGCGTTGCGCCAGCAGCAAGGTCTTGGTCCATGCCATGGCCTTGGCTGAATGCCCGGCCAGTTGCGCCGCCAGTTCCACGGCTGCGGCATGCGGGTCTTCGGCGATACGGTTTACCAGGCCTAGGCGCAGCGCTTCTTCTGCATCGAAACTGCGGGCGCTGAGCATGATGTCCAGTGCCGCGGCCTCGCCGACCAGGGTCGGCAGGGTAATGGCACTGAAGCCCGAAAGCATGCCGTGGCGCACTTCCGGGAAGCTGAACCGGGTGTCGCTGCGGGCGATACGGAAATCGCAATGGATCGCCAGGCTGATACCCAGGCCAAGCGTGTGGCCGTGCAACGCCGCCACCACCGGTTTGTTCAGTTCCACACCAACGCCCGGCAGGGCGCGGGCCAGCAGATCGCTGGCAACAGCTTCGCCGGTGGCTTCGATTTCTTTCAGGTCGGAGCCTGCGCAGAACGCCCGCTCGCCGGCGCCGCGCAGAACAATGGCGCGCACCCGTTCATCGCCAGCGGCGCGGGCCCAGGCTACGGCCAGCTCACGCTTCGTCTGGCCGTCCAAGGCGTTGAGGCGATGAGGGCGGTTGAGGGTTATCTGCACAACCCCTTCACCTTGGTGCTGATAGTCGACTGTCATTGCTAGGCATTCGCTCAAAGGAAAGAAAGACGCTTTGCCTCTTGCAGGTTGGCGTCAAAGTGAGGAAAACTTAATTGATGTCCACATAGCAAACAATATGTTTGTTATATGAACATCTTCTTAGCAGATCGAAAATGGTTATAAAAAATGAAAGCGATAGTATTAAAAGCCTTCGGCGGGCCGGAGCAACTGCAGGTGCAGGACGTACCCACGCCGACGGCCGGCCCGGGTGAGGTACTGGTTCGCGTGCATGCCGCAGGCGTCTGCCACCACGACCTGCTGCATCGCGCCGGGCACCTGCCGGGGGCGCATACCGGCGTGGTGCTCGGCCATGAGGTGGCCGGCGAAGTGGTCGAAGTGGGCGCGGGGGTGGCGCAATTGAAGGTGGGCGCACGGGTGGTGGTGTATCAGCGACGCTTCTGTGGCCAGTGCCGCGATTGCCTGCGCGGGCGCCAGGACCTGTGCCGGGCGCTGGGTCTGCCGTCGGTCGACACCGAGGGCGCCTACGCCGAGTACCTGCGGGTCCCGGCGATCTCGGCGGTGGAGTTGCCCGATGGCCTGGACTACAGCCTGGCGGCCCTGGCGTCCTGCCCGATCGCTACCAGCGTGCGTGCCTTGTACGGTGAAGGCGGCCTGCAGCCCGGCGAAACGGTGCTGGTCAACGGCGCCAGTGGCGGCCTCGGTGCCCATCAGATCCAATTGGCGCGTGCCTTAGGCGCGCGGGTGATCGCGGTCACCGGCAGCGCCGACAAGCGTGATTTGCTTCACCAACTGGGGGCCCATGACGTGGTGGTGGCCAGTGCCGGCTACAGCGCCGAGGTGTGGAAACTCACGGGCAAGCGTGGCGTCGATGTGGCCATGGAAAACCTCGGCCATACCCTGGAAGACACCCTGCGCAGCATGGCCCTCGGCGGCCGTGTGGTGGTGCTGGGTAATGTACAGCCTGGCAGCGTGGCGGTGAACCCGGGGCTTTTGATCGGCCGCCGGCTGAAGGTACAGGGCTCGGGCAGTGCGACCCTGGAGCAATTGCGCACGGCCTTGGCGCTGATCCATGGCGGCCAGGTGAGGCCGCTGATCGACCGCGTGCTGCCGTTCCCCCAGGTGAGCGAGGCCCATGCGCTGCTGGAGTCGCGCCAGGTCAGCGGCCGTATCGTCCTGAGCGGGTGGTGAACAATGGATATCAGTACTCTGCTGGACCAGGCCGCCCGCAAATGGCCGGATGCCCCGGCACTCAGCGACCCTGGCCTGGGTCGCCGCTTGACCTTCCTGCAACTGGACCAGGCACTGACCGCCTTCGGCCAGGCGCTGGAGCGGTCGGGCGTGGGTGAAGGCGAACGGGTGGCGCTGCTGGCCGATGCCGGAATCGACTATTTGATCGCCGACTATGGCTGCATGGCCAGCGGCCGCGTGCGGGTGCCACTGGACCCGGCATTGTCACAGGCCGAATTGCTGGCGCAGTTGCGCGATGCCGGCGTGGCATTGTTGCTGTTCTCTGCGCAATACGCCGATGTTGCCGCCGGCCTGGCTGGCGAAGGTATTCGTTGCCGCGCGCTGGAAGCCCTCACTGAAGCACCTGGCACGCAGTTGCCCGCGCGCGTGGCGCAGCCTGCGCAGGCGCTGGCCTCGCTGAACTACACCGGCGGCACCACTGGCGTACCCAAGGCAGTCATGCACCGTCACGACAGCCTCTGCGCGGTGCTGCAGAACATCGTCATGGCCCGCGGCGCGGTGCCGGGCGATGTGCTGCTTAACGTGCGGCCACTGTGGCCGATAGCGGCGGTGGCGGTGCTGGCCCACCTGCTCGGCGGCGGCCAGGTGGTGCTGGGCGGGCGCTTCGACAGTAAGGCCTTCCTGGGGCAACTTGCACAATGGCGTGTCGCCTACAGCTCACTGGTGCCCACCCAGTTGTTGCGCCTGCTGCGCGAGAGTGGCACTGCAGCGGCGCAGCTGCCGTATTTCAAAAGCCTGGATATCGGCGCAGCGGCCCTCACCGGCGAAGTGCTGGAGGGCGCCTTCAGCCTGTTCGACGGGCGCATCGCCGTGCTCTATGGCATGACCGAAGCACCTTGGAGCTGCTACCTGCCAGCGGCACAAATGGCAGCACTGCGGCATGCCGGCGAAAGCGCAGAAGGCGTGGTAGGGCGGCCATTGTTCGCCACCGCAATGCGTATACACAGCCCCGACGCCAATGGCATTGGCGAGATCCTCCTGGCCGGGCCGCACGTCATGGCGGGTTACTGGCAGCAGCCTGGCCTGACCGGTGAGGTGATGGTGAGCGGTTGGCTGCGCAGTGGCGATCTGGGCCGTCTTCGTGCCGATGGCCAGCTTGAGGTACTAGGGCGCTGCAAAGACATCATTCGCAGCGGCGGCAAGTCGGTGCAGCCCGGGGAAGTGGAGCAGGCGCTGCTCAGCCACGGCGCCGTGCGCGAAGCCCATGTATTCGGCCTGGCGGATGTGGAGTGGGGCGAGCAGGTGTGTGCGGTGGTGGTGCTGGAGGCCGGGCAGGTGGCGACGGCAGATGCGCTTGCGCAACATTGCCGCGGGCTGCTGTCGCGCTACAAGGTGCCCCGCAAAGTGTGGTTCATCGATGAGCTGCCCCGCTCGCATTACGGAAAAGTGCAGAAAAAGCGCTTGTTGGAACTGCTCGGGCCAGTGGCTGGCTAAATGGCCGGGCATGCTCTTTACCGTTGAGCGGCCCCGTGCGTACGGGGCTGCAGCCAGGGGCGCTTCAGCGGCCTGGTTCCCTGTGGGCTAGGTGTTCTCCAACTGCGCTGCAATGCCCTCGCATGCCCGCCGTACATGGGCCGCCAGTGGCGAGCCAGGGTCGGTTTCTTCTTCCATACCCAACCCCGCTACCACCACCGCGCCCAGCGCCTGGCCGGTGTCGACGCAGATCGGGAACGCCACCGACGACAACCCCGGCTTGAATTCGCCATGGCCAAACGCAAAACCCTGGTTGCTGCGTATACGTTCCAGTGCTGGCAGTGCATTGGCGTAACGCGCTTCGCCCAGCACTGCCAACGCGGTGGCCTCGCTGTACGTGGCAAGTACCGCCCGGCCGCTGGGGCTGCCTTCGATAGGGAACTGGTCGGCCAGGTCGACGATGACGTTCAGTGGCGTGGTCGGGGTCCACATGCGTTCAATCAGCACCACCTGGTCGCCCACGGGTACTGACAGCGAGACGATCGCCGGCCGCTCGCCAATCACCCGCTGCAATTCGATGGCGTAGGGCAACGCAAGGCGGCGCAGGTTAAGGCGGTTCAGGTAGGCGGCGGAGTAAATCAGGCTTTCAGGCCCGATGTGGTAGGTGGCGCCACGGGACTGGATAAGGCCCCAGTAATGAAGGGTCTTGAGCAGCCGATGGATGGTGGAGCGTTCGATACCGGTCTGCCGCGCCAGGTCCAGTGCGCTGGCGCCATGCTTCAGGCTTGCGAGTGTGCGCAGCAGCACGATAGAGCGGTCAATGACCTGTACGCGCCCGCCGCTGTCCTTGCTGCCATGCACGGCTTGAGTCGAAGAATTGTCCATCGTGTCAGTAGTTTCCAAAAGCGGGTTATCTGTCGGCGCTGGCCGGTGGCCAAGGGTAGCGGTGATCGATGGCGGGGTGAAGCGCCGGTACACAAACCAGGCAGGTGTTTTTTGTGCCGGGCTTAGATCAAATATTCACCTGGGTTATGAGCACAGAATGATTGGTTATATGGATGACGACTGCTCCCTTGCAGTCCAAGAGGCTAAATCTGCCATCACAGCGGTTTTCTTGCTGAAGCGTATGTGCGTGCGGCTAATCCATCCAAACATCTGTTGCGGCGAAATTGTCCGCTGTTGGCCTGTCATCTTGCCGCGGTCCACGCTGGCCCTAGAATCGGCGCATCAACTTCACACCCTATCGTCGAATTGAAGAGGATTTTCACCATGATGAACGCAATGCAGATGCAAATGCCGATGAGCGCCAACATGCCGATGATGCCAATGATGGGCATGCCGATGATGATGGCCACCATGACCTGCCAGATGGCGGACGATGGCATGATGTGCACCATGAAGCCTGCTGCCGGCATGGACATGGCGATGTTCCGCAACACGGCCGAAATGATGCAGATGATGATGAACTGCGGCATGCCGATGATGATGCAGTGCGGCAACCTGTCGATGATGGGCATGTCCCAGCCCGCCATGGGCATGATGATGCCGATGATGGGCGTGATGGGCGGCATGTCGATGATGCCGATGATGAAGTGCATGATGGAATGCACGCTGGTGGGCGATAGCATCACCTGCAAGATGATGCCAATGGCAGGCATGAGCATGGAAATGATGAACAACTGCTGCATGCTGATGATGAAGATGATGAACGATTGCAGCCTGCCGATGATGATGAGCTGCAACGGCATGCCGATGATGTGCTGCACCTGTTGATGTAACTGCGCCCCGGCGATTAGTCGCGGCATTCTGGGTGGATAACCACCAGATAGGCCACCGCCTCACTGTCCACCGGGTTTCGGTAGCAGTGGGGCTGGTCCGCATAGAAGATGATGGAGTCGCCGGTGGAGAGTAGAAACCGCTCTTCGTTCACGCTGACCTCCAGCGCACCTTGCGCCACCACCAGGTTTTCACGCACGCCCGGCCCATGGCCGCCAGACTGTTCTTCCCCCAGCGGGCCGACCCGCAACTCGTAGAATTCTGCCTGAGGGCGGGTGTCGTAGGGGTATAGTGCGCGGCTCACAAACGCACCGCTGGCGCTCACCAGACGCTTGCTTTGCCGCGCTGGTAGCACTGTCACGCCTTCGCATTCGCGCTGCTCAAGAAACGCCGCCACCGAAACCTTCAGGCCGTGGGCAATCTTGCACAAGACGCGGATCGACGGCACGCTGCGGCCCGATTCTATTTGCGCCAGCATCGCCCGGCTCACCCCGCTGGCACGGGCCAGGGCGTCCAGTGACAATTGCCGCTTGGCCCGCAGGCGTTGCAGGTTGTTGGCCACTCGTTGGCCGATGCCGTCATCGTCGGGGCTTGCGATTTCCGCCAGCGCAACCGGGTTTTCAGCTGGGCTCGCCACAAAAGAACTGGGGGTGTACATGGCTCAAGCCTGGCGCGGGGCTTTGGTGTGGATGCTGCTAGCCACAGGCTGGGCGCTGAAGCCGCACTGTTGTGCATACATCGCCCAGAGCAGACGCCCGTGCTGTTGGGCCAGCTTGCGTTTGCGGTGCAGCGTTAGGTCGATAACGGTGGCAGTGGGGCTCATGAGAAATCCTTGGGAGCGGCGTGAAGACAGTGCCAATACTACGGATCTTTCATATAACTCATAATATTAATTATCGATTTATAAATTCCATAATCGAATATTAAGCATTGATGTTGCCTGTTGTATTTGAGTTAACCCGGCGTCTGTGACGCAGGGCCGGCCAGACGGGGATGACCCAATGCAAGCGCGCGCTCGTTCACCTGCGCCGTAACACCGCCGCCAGCCCCACGGTCAGCATCACGGCACACCCCATGGCCAGGCTGACCGCAAGCCCCACGCCCCACGCCTGCAGCACACCCGCCAACACCAGATAAAACGCAATCACCCCCACCGCCCCAATCGCATTCCCACGCACCATCGCGGCCATGCCGGCGCGCCCGTTTTGCACATGTGCGAACACCACCAACGGCCAGGCAATCACCGGTATCGGCGCCAGCATCCCGCTGGTCGCCGGGCCCAGCCAGTTGGCCAGGCTGGTGGTAACCATCAGCAGGGACGTGGCCGACACCATGCGCAGGGGAATCTCCCAATACCGCTGCCGAGACAAGGCCATGACCTCTGGCTTGGGCTCGCGCCCGCTGGCGTTTATCAACACGGCAATCAGCACCAGCGCCACGCCAATCGACAGGTACAAACTGCCCCAATGGGTAAAGGCGTAGGCAGCCACGCCATAGAACAGTATCGCCAGCCCCACGGCAGCCCCCACGCCTAGCCTGCGCGTGGCGAACAGGTAGAAGGCATAGGTTGCCTGCACCGCCGCCAGCCCGCCCAGCGCGCCAGGCACGGCCCCGAGGGCGAATGCTGTGCCTTGTTCCAGGCACAAAAAAGTCATCACCAGTGCCGAGGTGATCGGTAACCCGGACAGCAGCCCGCCCAACAAGCCGCCCCAGCGCCGCGACGCGAGGGAGATGGCCCACATCAGCAGCGGGGTGACGATGAGTTTCAGGTAGAACAGGGTCATCGCAAGGCAATCCGGTTATGCAGAAGTGACGCCCGCCGTCGGCATTGGGTAGGGCAGGCGAGTCATCGAAGCCGTTCGGCATCGTTAGGGTCGCGAGCAAGCACCAGTTGCGCTGTCTGCTCCAGAAAATCGAATACCGCCTCGGGAACCCGGTAAAGGTATTGCTTGCGCCGATTGTTGGATACCACGCCACCATTGCTCAGGCACATCATCACCAAGTTAGCCAAGTCGCTGCCGCGAACATCGAACCGGTCGTCTACCGCCTTGTAGACAGCATCATAGTTTTCCAGGAAGGCTGTTTCATCACGCAGTTCATTTTCCAAGGCGCGCTTGGCCATCAGGCACGTGAACAACACGCCAGGGGTCGCATCCCAGAACCGGTACACGGCATCAGCCCCTGTGAACTCAAAGCTGAACTGCTCGTGGTCAATCCAGCTCACGCGCCAAAACTCCCGCACCGGCCTGGAAAAGGCTTGGAGTGTGGTCAGGTACGTACGTTCTTCTCGTTTCATGGCGACAGACACAGGTAGAAGAAGGCCGTCATCCAGCGCCCCGGACTGGCAGAAAGCCTGGTGAATCAAGAACCGCGACAAGCGACCGTTGCCATCCATGAATGGGTGAAGGAAGACGAAGCCGAAAGAGACGATCCCGGCAACCACCAGCGGGTCAACATGAGTTGGCGCCTTGTTGGCAAACCGCATCAGGCTTTCCATCAGCTCCCGGCACAACTCGGGAGGCGGGGGCACGTATGTAACGCCTGCAGCGCCATGCATCCCATTACTCAGGTGATTCTGCTCATGCCTGAACGCCACTGCCAGGTCCAGCGGGTTCGTCACAGTGGCGTTCTGCAGGTTGACCAGGTAGTCCTCGGTCAACGGTTGGCGTTCGTGAGCCTGGCGCAACAACCGGATGAACCGGCGAGCTTTGTCTTCGGTTGGCGCTTCTTTTTCGATAGCGAACGAGTCTTGGGTTTCATGGAGGTATGCCCAGTTGATAGCTCGGTCCATCATCATCGGTGGCAACGATTCGATGAATGCCTTGGCTCTGCCTAGAATATCGTGTGCCAGAAGCGTAGATATCTCAGGGGTTAGCTCGACAGTGGCGCAGTACGACAGATCTCCCAGCCCGTTGAACTCTACCCGCCATTTGGAGTTTCGTTCACCCGGCTGAGTAATGTATCGCTGTGTATCGAACAACGGGACGAATACCCCGCGCACCGGCGAAGGCTGCATGATCTCTTCACCGGTGAACGCTTCTCTGAGGTAGCAGGCTTTGCGGATGTACACACCGTTTGGGGCCGCCACAAGCGCTGCCACGAAATGCTCGATACCGATCCGAGGCAGGGCTTGGGCGAGAATCGAGAGGTTGATACCCTCGTGCTTGAGTGCAAAAAGCACATGCCCTATGAGGTCGTCTTCCGCAGGCGCCAGCCGCTGCGGCACAGCGAGCGTATTGCCGATTACTTCAATCCGTGTGACCGGTTGAACGCTTGCAGGGCGGTTGAGTGCAACAACGTCCAACCGCAGCCTTTCGTGTAGCAGTGAATAACCGGCTGCTCGCATGTACCTTTCCTTCCGTTCGAGGGCGAGCGTCAATATTTTCTTGACTGGACGCACAAAATCTTGAGATTTAGCGATTATGCCGATTTTTTCTTCACTTTCCAGTTGGAGGGGATGTGCCGGTTAGGTCGCACCGCCCTGATTGCCAGCCGAGCTGGCCCTACGCCCTAACAATCACCCCGGCGACCCCGCAAGCAGCGCCAGCAGGGCATCGGCATCCAGCTTGGCACTCACTTCGCCACCCTCCAGCAGGCTGTCAGCCAGGTCTCGTTTGCGAGCATGCAGGGCGACGATCTGCTCCTCGATGGTGTTCTCGGCTACCAGCCGGTAAACAGTCACCGGCCGCTGCTGGCCGATGCGGTAGGCACGGTCACTGGCCTGGTCCTCCACTGCCGGGTTCCACCACGGGTCGAGGTGGATCACATAGTCGGCGGCGGTGAGGTTCAGGCCGCTACCGCCAGCTTTCAGGCTAATGAGGAAGACTTCACCCGCGCCAGCCTGGAAGGCATTGACGCGGCTTTCCCGTTCCTTGGCGGGCACGCTGCCATCGAGGTAGTGGAAGGCGATGCCTTTTTGCTCAAGCCAGGTACGTACGATACTCAGGTGATCGACGTACTGGCTGAAAATCAAGGCCTTGTGGCCATTGTCCAACAGCTCTTCGATGAGCGCAGTAACAGCCTGAAACTTGCTGCCCGGCAGGGTCGAGCCGGGAGTCACTAGGGCCGGGTGGCAGCAGAACCGTCGCAGGCGGGTGATCTCCGTCAGAATCTGGAATGATCTGCCTGCCCCGGGGGCCAGATCAGAAACGTTGTTCACCGCCTGCTGGCGAAGGGCTTCGTAGAGGTGAGTTTCTTCATCGGAAAGCGGTACTTTGTAGGTGATCTCCGTGCGTGCGGGCAGCTCATCAAGCACCTGGCTTTTCAGACGGCGCAGAATGAAGGGCTGGATGAGGGCTTTCAGAGCGCGTCGGGCTGCTGTGTCGCCCTGCTCGATGGGGGCGGCGAAGCGGCTGTTGAAGTGGTCCTGGCTGCCGAGCAGCCCTGGGTTGATGAAGCGGAACAGGTTCCACAACTCGCCCAAGTGGTTTTCCAGTGGGGTGCCAGTGGCCACCACGCGGAAACCGGCCTGCAAGGCCATCACCGCTTGAGAGCGTTTGGTCTGGGCATTCTTGATGGCCTGGGCCTCGTCCAGCACAACGCTGTGCCAGTGGCAGGCGGCGAACGCTGCGCTGTCCTGTTGCAGCAACCCGTAGCTGGTAATCACCAGGTCACCGGGGCCAAGGCCTGCCAAATGGCGGGTTTGCTGATACAGATGCAGTTTCAGTTGCGGCGCGAAACGCCGGCTCTCAGCCTGCCAGTTGAGGGTGACCGAGGTCGGTGCCACCACCAGTTGCGGGCCACCGGCGGCGCGCTGCAACAGCAGGGCCAGCAGTTGCACCGTCTTGCCCAGGCCCATGTCATCGGCCAGGCAGGCACCGACGCCCCATTGAGCCAGGCGTGCCAACCAGGTGAAGCCCTCATGCTGATAGGCGCGCAGGTCGGCCTGCAGGGTACGGGGGAGCTGGGGCTGATAGCCGCGCATCGTCTGCAGTTTTTCGAGGTGCGCCTGCCAGCTTTTATCGGCCTTGAACTCGCTGACTTCGTCAACAAGCCCGGCCAGCAACGGGGTAGTCAGCGGGCTCAGGCGAAGGCCTCGGTCCGTGACCCGATCAGCCAGATACGCCAGCTCCTCAAGGCGGGTGCGCAAACGCTTGTCGAGTGCCAGCCAGTCCCGTTGGTCGAGCTTCAGGAAGCGCCCGGGGCTGGCCTTGAGCAGGTCCAGAAGCTGGCGCAGTTGCAGCACTTTGCCGTCATCGAGTGCGATCTCGCCTTGCAGGATGAACCAGTCACTCTGTTTGCGCACGCCCAGCTTCAGCGCGTCGAGGTTCAAGCGGCCCTTGATGCGCAGGCGCTCGCCCTCTGGCCACACGCAGTGCAGCAAGTTGCCGTCCAATGCTTGCAGTTCGCCGAGTACCTGCAATGCATCCTGAGGCTGGTCCAGTTGCCACTCCTGGCCATCGCTGTTGGCGTTGGCCAGGCCGGGGCAGGCATGCAGCACCTGTTGCAGTGCCTGGCGTTCGCCCGCCAGGTCGCGGCACACCTGCAAGGGTTTGCCGTCGCGCTCGCCAAGCAGGTTCTGCGCGCCCTGGCCCGGGCGAAACCAGCTGCTCTCGGCCAAAGGGCGTACCAGCAGCTGCAAGCGCAAACCCTCGGCCAGTGGCAGCAAGTGCGCATACAGGCGCGTATCGGCAGGCTCGTGTTCAAGGTTTACCGAGAGCTCGGGCAGGTCCGAATGGATGGGGAGCAGCGGCGCGATGGCGCTGACGGCTTCGAGCAGTTGCGCCTTGCCCGATTGCGGTACACGCAGGCCGTCGCCA
This sequence comes from Pseudomonas sp. S60, assembly GCF_016647865.1. Taxonomy (NCBI): domain Bacteria; kingdom Pseudomonadati; phylum Pseudomonadota; class Gammaproteobacteria; order Pseudomonadales; family Pseudomonadaceae; genus Pseudomonas; species Pseudomonas sp. S60. The sequence goes on from NZ_JACVVH010000012.1 coordinate 81,592, forward strand.
AGGATCTTGGCGATCTGGCGCAGATCGCTGTTGACCGAATAAATCTGCAAACGGGTCGGTGTTTGCTGATGGAGGTAGAAGGTGTCGGCAGTAGCGATACCCTGCGGCTCGAGACGCACATGGATCTGCCCGTCCTCGGCTTGAAGGTGCAGGCTGGCTTCGCCTGCCTGAAGATCAATACGTATGTCAGGGGCATGTTGCCAGAACAACGCCGGGTGCCCCACCAGCCTTGGCAGGGCCCTGCCAAGGGGTAATTCGTACTCGACATGGGAATAGTACGGCTGGCTGGCCTGGATAACGCTGATGACCTGGCGGTCTTGCTCGCACAGAAAACCCAGGCTGTCGCCCTCATCCATCAGGCGTTTGAGCGCCACAGGGCGGCCCTTGCTCCATTGCCCCTTGGCACCCAGTTTCTGCTCGCGCGGCTCAAGCTGGTTGCCGTAGCGATCAAGGCTCAACAACCACACCAGGCGGGCAGTCTTCTTGCCAGCCGTGGCCACTGGTGCATTGGCCGGTTTCAGCTGGCTCAGAGCGCTAAGGGCGTGCTGCCAGGCTTCCTGGCGCTGCAGCAGCGCAGCCAGTGGTTTAAAGCCGGCATCACGGTGCAGGTCATGAAGCTGACGGGGCACCCCGAATTGCACAGCGACCAAGGCGTCGATTTCTGCTGCCAGCCAGTTGTAACCCTGTTGATCGAGTACGCCTCGGTAACGTTCCAGCTTCGCGCGCCAATCGGGCCCACGTGCCAGTGGGGCATCCAGCCAGTACAGCGCCAAAGCGAGCATCAGCCCATCCAGGCCATTGAGCGTGGTTGCCCGCAGGTACGACACGTCCGGCGTGTTGCCTTGCAGTTGCTCGAACACCTGATACAGCGCGGAATACGCGCTGCCGTAGTTTTCCTTGGTACCTAAAACCAGTGCCTGTTTGAGCGCAGCAGAGTGCTGGCTGTCGTTTTCAGCGATCAGCGCCAGGCAGTACAGCGCATTGAGTAACGGCGGCAGGTCAATTTTGCGCTTTTTGGTCTGTTTGCGCTGATCGGTCAGCCACGCCCGCAGCAATTGCAGGGTCTCGTTGGGCTGGCCGCGCAGCATCGTCTGCAGGCACTGGGTGGTCATGGGCAGCGCTTGCTGGCCATGGTCTTGCAGCACCACCCAGTCGCCACGCCAAAGCGCCTGTTGGATCAGTTGCAGGCACAATGAGGGGCCAGGCCTGAGCGCCATCTCCTGCTTGGCCAATGCATAACTCTCGGCTGCCGGCCCTAGCAGGTCGTTGTTCAGGCGCAGGTGATCCTCGATCAGCAGCCGGCGTACGGTCTCGTCCAGTTGCCCGATCACTTCCCGCCCGGTGGCATCGTACTGCAGCAGTTGCATAGGGTGCTGCGCATGCCACTCGCTCACGGGGCACAGCCTGTACAGCAGGTACAGCGACTCGGGCAGCCGCTGGCTGTCACCGCTCAGCAGGCGTAGCCAGAGTTCTTGCAGTACGCGGGGTTTGCCAGGCGTTTGCCATTGCCCGAGTTCAGGCAAACTGGCTTGGATCTGATGCAAGCGCAGGGTCCCCTCGGCTGTGCCCAGCAAGCTGAGGAGTACCTTGCTACGGCACTGTGCCGTCACGCAAAAATACGTCCCTTCGTTGCGCTGTTCTACTTCCACCCAGCCCAGGCTTTGCAACCGCTCCAGCAAGGCGGGCAAGTTGCTGGCGTCTAGCAGCCTGCCGTTATCGTCACGGATCTCCATGGCCCGCAGTAGCTTGATCAGCGCGGTCTTGCCCTTGCCAGGGAACGACGTTACCAGCACGTAGAGCACAGCTTTGCAATGATCAGGCAGTGCGTGGAAGGAGAGCGGGAGAAGGGACATCCTGGATCTCTGTAATGCGGTTGTGGCACGGGCGCCGTTGTTCAAGGTACCGGGTGAAGCCTGTTTAGAGGTCGGCCATTGGCAGCAACTAGTGTGCTGATGCGGTACTTGGTTTGGAGTGCTAAGAATCCGGTGAAAGAGGATAGCACTAGGTATCGAGTCAATGCGGGCGTTTGCTGGGTCGTGCGTTTGCGGGAGTGAAATGGCCGGCACCGCTTTGTGGTCTTTCGGCGGTGCAAAGTTGCGCATATGGTTCAAGAAATGTCGACCTTATCAGGAGGCGAAGATCTGACCCTAGAGCGTCGCTTACCTTACGAGGTGTGCAAAACGGTCAGCCTTCAAAACCGGCAATGACGGGTCTTGAAGGCCATAAGCTCGCTGAGTCCAACTCAGCGCATCATCCCCAGCTCGGCATCATCCAGCAGCGCCTTGGCCAACGCGCACAGATAGTGCGACGCCCATATCAGCTGGGGCTTGTTTTCCATCAAGCCATCCAACGTCATGTCCCTCGCGTAGCCCATAAGCTCCGAGGCTTGCTCGCGTGCGCTTTGGCAAGGAATGCCAGGCTCGATACGAAATAGAGGGTGAGTTTGGTTTGAGCCTTGGTAGAAGGTGGTTTTACCAACGGTGAATTTGTTTTCTTCTATGGGCACTGTGGTCGCTCTCCGAAGCACTCCGCGCCTGGTACTGGCTACCCTGGCGGGCGACAAGCCCAGGCGTCAGACAAAGAAATCGTTAATGCCAGGATCTCGGCTCGGATGGCACCTGGACCTGAATCAATGCAGCCTCGAGCAATGCTCGGAGCGTTTCAAGTTCATGCATTGACGCCATCATCAAGATGGAGGCAGGTGACTTGGGTTGCAGCATCATTGCCTGCTGCACAACGGTCGAGGCGCAAAGTGCGAAATCAGTAGCTTGGATCAAAGTATCTTCGAGCGACTGGGGCGTAGTGGGCGGATCAGGGACGATTTTAAGCATCGGACTGTGTTCTCGGTGGGGCCACCGCCAACCCGCTGTCAAACGGAAAGGTGGCAGCTGTGCATGGGTTGACAGACCGGCGAACACAGAAACCGGCGCACGCAAGCGTGCCCCATGCACAACCGCCATGAAAGGGTGTGCGCTGTGTATCGTCGCGGCCTGTCAAAGCCGGTCGTTGATGTGCAACGACGAGCCGAGACTAAAACGGCGAAAAAAGGATCGCAACGAATAACAGGGTAGGGGAGTATCTTTGGGAAATGCCCTACAAGGAAGGGCTAAATTCTGATTTTTCTCGCCGGCTGGATGCTTGCTGCCAACAACCTCATTTCTCGGTGGCTGGGAGGCTTGAACATTGTGTATTCAAACCACCGCCCAAGCCATGGCACACCGACTGTTCGGAGCAAATCCGTGTTGGTATTCCTCACTCTCTCCCTGCTCTGTAATGGGCTCATGCGACTCAGCAGTTTCACGGGGCGAAGGCGTTGGTTTCTGCCAGGTTGGTAGCGCGCCTTTGATTGCTACTGGGATCAAAAATAATGGCATGATTGCCGTGATCAATCATCAAAGCTCTCCGGCTCAGCGATGATCGCCGGAATAATCAAGCAGGGAATGCTCGTTCGATGTCGTCATTATCTCAGCCCAAGGCCCTGTTACTGGACCTTGAGGTGGTTCCGCCCAAAAACCATCAGCCTGCTCGCATAACGATGGTCGGGGCGCTCCGGCCTGACACCGCCGCGGAACTGGAACTGAAGGTTTCCACCAGCCCGGCCGCAGCGCTGCTACAGGTGGACGCGTTGTCCGCAGGGGCTGGTTACGTTCTAGGGCACAATGTCGTTGAACATGATCTACCCCTCTTGCGCGAACTCTCGCCTGGTATGGCCTTGCACAATCTGCCGGTGATAGACACCTTGCGTCTATCGCCGCTGGCGTTCCCGCAAAACCCTTACCACCGGCTTATCAAGGATTACAAGCTGGTCCGCGATAGCCTCAACTCGCCGTTGTCGGACTGCCGCTCCACGCTGGTTCTTTTTCAGGACCAGCGGCAGGCTTTTGCCCAATTGAGCGAGAATAGCAAGGCTGAGCTGCTTTGCTACCAAGCGTTGTTGGCACCCGACGCAACAACCGAACTGGGGGCTTTGTTCGCTTCCTTTACCGGGCAAGCGCCGCTGGGGTTAGCCGAGCTTCGTGTACAGCTTTCACTTGTACTTCACGAAGCGGACCCCTCTCAATCGCGCGATTTGAAGGTATGTCGAGCGCGGCTGGAACAGCTTCTAGAAGACGATCTGCAGCAAGCCCACTTGCACTGGCCACTGGCCTATGCGCTGGCCTGGCTCCGGGTTTCAGGCGGGAATTCAGTGTTAGCGCCTTGGGTTCGCCATCAGTTTCCAGAGGCGGGTCGACTGATCTTCGAACTGAGGGATGTACCGTGTGAGCGGGAAGACTGTCAGTATTGCCAGACGACGCATGATCCGCGTCATGAGCTGAGGCGCTATTTCGGCTTCCCGGATTTTCGGTACGAACGGCCGGGCGAGAGTCTTCAGCACGATATCGTTCTAGCCGGCATGCGTGGGCAGCATGTACTGGCCATTCTGGCCACCGGTGGGGGCAAGTCACTGTGTTACCAATTGCCGGCGTTGAATCGGTTTCATCGTAACGGCAGTCTGACGGTTATCATTTCACCGCTGCAATCCCTGATGAAGGACCAGGTGGACGGGTTAATAGAGCGCAACGTCCAGTGCGCTGCTGCCCTCAACGGCCTGCTCACCCTGCCTGAGCGCGCTGACGTACTTGAGAAGACTCAAATGGGCGATGTCGGCATTCTGCTGGTATCTCCGGAACAGTTTCGCAATAAGGCGTTCCGGCGCGCGATCCGTCAGCGGCAGGTCGGGGCCTGGATTTTTGATGAGGCACACTGCCTGTCGAAGTGGGGGAGCGACTTCCGCCCCGACTATCTCTATGTGTCACGCTTTATACGTGAATACACAGGTGATCAACCCCTCGCGCAGATCGGTTGCTTCACCGCGACGGCAAAGCCTGACGTGCTGGCGGATATCCAAAGCCACTTCCATGAAAGTTTAGGCATCGAGTTCAAGATTTTCCCTGGCGGCCACGAGCGAACGAACCTGCATTTTGACGTACTGCCCTGCACCAAAGCAGAGAAGTGGGCACGCACCGACGGGCTACTGCGCGAACATCTTGATGCGCAAGATGGGGGCGCCGTAGTCTTCGTTTCCAGCCGTAAAAGTGCTGAAGAGCTGTCCGACTTTTTAATCGGCCAAGGCTGGTCGTGCAAGCATTTCCATGCGGGCCTCGAGCCGAATACAAAGACCGATATCCAGGATGATTTCAAGGCAGGGCAACTGAGAATCATCGTTGCCACCAATGCCTTCGGTATGGGCGTGGACAAAGCCGATATCCGCCTTGTCGTGCATGCTGACATCCCCGGCTCGCTGGAAAACTACCTGCAGGAGGCGGGCAGGGCTGGCCGTGACCAAGGGGACGCACGTTGTGTGCTGCTGTACGACCCGCAAGACATTGAAACTCAGTTTGGGATGAGCGAACGCGCCAAGCTCAGCATCCGTGATATACAGCAAATACTGCGCAAGTTGCGCATTGAAAGTAACCGACGCAAGGGCGGCAAGTTGGTCATCACCGCCGGTGAGATCCTGCTGGATGATGAGGTAGAAACGAGTTTTTCTGCCGATGAGCGCGATGCCGAAACCAAGGTCGTGACGGCGGTGGCCTGGCTTGAGCGTGGCGACTATCTCAAGCGTGAAGAAAACCATACGCAGATATTCCCTGCGCGGCTGGATGTCAGTGAAGACGAGGCCGAGAAACGTTTGCTGAAGGCGAACTTGCCTCTGAGGCGGCTGGAGGAGTTCAGGGCGATCCTGCGTTTCCTGTACTCCGCTGATGCCGACGAGCGAGTGAATACTGATCAGTTGATGAAATTGACCAGCCTGGAGTCTGAAGAAGTCGCCACCGCCCTCAAGCAGCTCGAGGAAATGGGGCTGCTGGTCAACGATTCTCAAATAACACTGTATGTGCGCCATGGCATAGCAGGTGCATCAAGTCAGCGCCTGCGAAACACGCTCGAATTGGAGAGGGCGCTGCTGCAGTGTTTGCCAGAGATGGCGCCAGACGCCGAGCAAGGTGGCTGGCAGGACCTGAATTTGCCGGCACTCACCGCTGAACTCAAGGCGACAACTGCGCTGGAAGACCTGCTGCCGCTGCATGTGTTACGGCTGTTGCGCAGCCTTGCCCAGGACCACGATGCGGATGATCAGCAGCGCAGCAGCTTCGAGCTCCGCCAACTCAATCGCGATTACCTCAAGCTGCGCATCAAAGGCGGTCACCCATGGGCGAGGATCGTAGGGTTTGGGGACGTGAGGCGTACATTGGCCAGCAAGTTTCTAAACCTGTTGGTAGGCAAGTTGCCCCCCGGCATGCGTGGCGCAGATCTGCTCGTCGAGACAAGTTTTGGCGAGCTGCTTCAGGTGATCGAAAACGATCTGGAGCTGCCACATCTTATCCCGGCCGCCAGGCGCCGTAAGGTCATTGAGCACGTTCTACTTTATCTGCACCGCCAGGATATCTTGACCCTCAACCATGGCATGACGGTCATGCGTCGGGCTATGACCATCGACGTCGAAAAGGATGACAAGCGTAAAACGTTTCTCAAGGAAGACTACCTGCGTCTCGATGAGCATTACCGAGAGAAGCGCATCCAAGTCCATGTGATGCGCGAGTATGCGGAAGTGGCTTTAACGGAAATGGCCGATGCGTTACGTCTGGTGCTCGATTATTTCACCGACAGTAAGCAGGCCTTTATCAAGCGGCACTTCAACGGCCGCGAGGACGTGCTGAAACTGGCGACCAGTGAGCAATCATGGAAATCAATCATCGAGTCGCTGAGCACTACCCAAAAGCTGATAGTGGCAGACGATGATGATGTTAACAGGCTGGTGCTGGCAGGGCCGGGCTCTGGTAAAACACGTGTCATCGTGCACCGTATCGCCTATCTGCTTCGGGTGCGGCGAGTACCGGCGGCGAGCATTGTGGCGCTCACCTTTAACCGCCATGCGGCGAACGAGATTCGTAATCGGCTGCTGGCACTGGTCGGCCGTGATGCTTACGGCGTCAGCGTGTTGACCTATCACAGCATGGCCATGCGGTTGACCGGGACACGTTTTGATCGCGGCGAAACAGTACCGGAGCACGCGCTGAAGCAAGTGCTGAGCGATGCAGTAGAGCTGTTGGAAGGTAAACGCAACATCGAGGGTGAGGATGACTTGCGCGAGCAACTGCTGCGTGGTTATCGCTACATTCTGGTGGACGAGTACCAAGACATTGATGACCTCCAATATCGGCTGGTAAGCGCCCTGGCCGGGCGACATGCCGAGGAGGATGGCCGTTTGTGCATAATCGCTGTGGGTGACGATGACCAGAACATCTACGCCTGGCGTGCTACCAATAACCGATACATCGAAAAGTTCCGTGAGGACTATGAAGCAACCACCAGCTTTTTGGTCGATAACTACCGTTCTTCCCTGCGAATCATCGAGGCTGCCAACGGGCTCATAGCCCAGAACCCGGCGCGGCTGAAGGGGGCCAATCCCATACAGATAAACCGTTCTCGGCAGGATATGCCTGCTGGCGGGGTGTGGGAACAGCTGGATGAACAGCGTCAAGGGCGGGTGTTGCGCCTGCTGATCCAGCCTGGCGACCGCGAGCACGGTAACCTGCAGGCGCAGGCGGTGATGGCCGAGTTGGAGCGATTACGAGAGCTAGAGCAGGGCGCTTGGAGCGGTTGCGCTGTTTTAGCACGCACGCATCGGTACCTTTGGCCAATTCAGGCCTGGTGCGAACAGCACAAAGTTCCTTATTTCCTGGCAGCCGACAAAGATACAACGCTTCCTCTCACGCGCCAGCGCGGCTTTATCGTTGTGATGGACTATTTGCGGGGCTTGGAGGGGGATTGTTGTGCAGCTGATGCGTGGTCACGCCTGGCGCGCACCGAGCAGCTGGCAACGGGCGATTGGATGGACTTTTTCCGCGTCGCCTTCGAGCAGATGCAAGGTGAACTGGGCGAATGCCAACTTGGCAGTGCTGCCATGGTCGATTGGCTTTACGATTACGCCCGCGAGCTGCGCCAGCAACCCAAGGGCGGCCTCTATCTGGGTACTGTCCATTCGGCCAAAGGCCTCGAGTTCAGACATGTCGTTTTGCTCGATGGCGGCTGGAGCGCCCAAGTCGATACGTTGGCTGATGAGCGACGGTTGTACTATGTCGGCATGACGCGCGCTGAACAAACCCTGACGTTAAGTGAGTTTGCCAATGGCAATCCATTCAGTTGCAGCCTGGCGGGTGACGTTCAGCAACGGACATTCCATGGGGTACCCCTCGCGGAACTGGAGCTGCGTTATCAGCAACTGTCGCTGAAACAGATCGACCTTGGCTTTGCGGGTCGCCAACTGCCCAATGCCGCAATCCATGATGCGATCAAGGGCATTCGTGAAGGGGATCCCCTAACGCTCAAGGAGGACGCGGGCTGCTATAAACTGCTCGATAGGCAAGGCAACGTGGTGGGGCGAACGGCCAAGTCATTCAAGCCTGAAAATGGTTTCGACCGCTGTGAGGTTGCGGCTGTGATGGTGCGATTCATCGAGGATAGCGACGAGCAGTACAGGGCGTATCACAAATGTGAGCGCTGGGAGGTCGTAGTGCCCAGAGGGCGATGGTAGCCCATGCCCCATCGTCGGCAAGGCCGTTAGAAGGTCGGCGGTGTAATCACCCAAATCACAATAGCGTCAGCTTCACCAGGGTTGCCATAGCGGTGCGGCTGCTGGCTGGAGAAGCTGAAACTGTCGCCTTCTTCCAGCACAAAATGCCGCTCGCCCACCCACAACTCGAACTGGCCGCTGAGCAGGTAACCGGCTTCTTCGCCTTCATGGCTGTAGCTGGTCTGGCTGTAGGTGCCCGGCGGGAAGCGTGAGTGCAGCATCTCCAGCTCGCGGTTGGGCTGGGGGGTGAGCAACTGGTCGACGATGCCGTCTTCGTAATACACGCTCAGCCGGCTGTTCTTGCGCACCACGTAGCCTTCATCCTCGGGCGCAGTGACGGCTTCGCTTGCGAAAAACCACTGGATGGTCACGCCCAGGCTGCGGGCGATGTTGAACAGCGCCGGGATGGACGGGTACGACAGGTTGCGCTCCAGCTGGCTGATGTAGCCAGCAGTGAGCTCGCTTTGTGCGGCCAGCTCGGCCAGGGTCATGCCGCGGCGCTTGCGCAGGCCGCGGATGCGCGTACCCAGAAACTGCGGCGCGCTGGCGCCGTCCTCGGCCTGTGGCGCTTTGCTGATGTGGCGACTCATGGCGATGTCCGATCGACCCTGCAAAGCCTCGGAGTATAAACAGGCTCACAAGGCGGCGGCGACTTTCAAACCTTCATGGATCGCCTCTTCAGCCGTGCGCGGGGCCAGGCAGTCGCCGATGCGGTAGACAGGCGCTAGGTCGCGAATCTGCTCGGCCAGGGTATCGACCGGCTGGTGGCCCATGCACAGCACCAGGGTGTCGATGTGTTCGAACAGCATCGCTTCGCCGCTGGCGGTGTGCTGCAGGTAGACGGTGTTGTCGTCGCAGCCGTACAGCCGGGCATAGGGAGTGATGGGGATTGCCAGCTTGTGCAGCTCGCCGGCCAGCTGGTCACGCACGTACAGGGGCAGGCTCTCGCCGCAGTGGGTGCCGTTTACCGCCAGTTGCACCTGATGGCCGGCACGCACCAGCCGTTCGGCGATGCCTGGGCCAATCCAGTCACAACGCCAGTCCATCACCAGTGCCGAGCGGCCGGGCTTCACCTGGTCACGCAACAGCTGCCAGGCGTCCACCACTTGCAGTTCGCCGGCGCGCTCGAAGTGCGGCCAGTAGGGCTCGGCACCGGTGGCGACAACCACGGCGTCCGGGCGTACACGTTCGACCAGTGCCCGGTCTACCCGGGTGTTGCGCACCACCTCGACACCGGCCAGTTGCATCTCCCGCTGCAGGTTGGTGCTGGCACCGCCAAATTCTGCGCGGCGCGGCAGCAACTGGGCCAGCAGTACCTGGCCGCCCAGCTGGGCACTGGCCTCGTACAGCGTTACCTGGTGCCCCCGCGCCGCAGCCACGGCAGCGGCTTTCATGCCGGCCGGGCCGCCGCCCACCACCATGACGCGTTTGCGCGTGGCGGCTTGGGGCAACTGGCCGTATTGCTGTTCGCGCCCGGTTTCCGGGTGCTGGATGCAGGAAATTGGCAGGCCGCGGTGAAAGTGCCCGATGCATGCCTGGTTGCAGGCGATGCAGGCGCGCACGTCTTCAGCCCGGCCGCTGTCGGCCTTGTTTGGCATCAGCGGGTCGCAGATCAGCGCGCGGGTCATGCCGCACACGTCGGCCTGGCCGCGCGCCAGAATCAATTCGGCTTCCTGGGGCTGGTTGATGCGGCCGGTCACGAACAGCGGAATGTTCAGGCGCGACTTGAAGGTTTCTGCCTCGCGGGCCAGGTAGGCTGCCTCGATGGCCATCGGCGGCACAATATGAACGGCGCCGCCGAGCGACGCCGAGGTGCCCGCCACGATGTGCACGTAGTCGAGGCTGCCTTGCAGGGCCCCCACGGCCGTGAGCGATTCATCCTCCGTAAGGCCTTCGGCATCGCGTTCATCGGCGCTGATGCGCAGGCCGATGATGAACTGCTCGTCGGTGGCGGCGCGCACGGCCGCCAGCACTTCGCGCAAAAAGCGCAGGCGCTGCTCCAGCGTACCGTTGTAGCCGTCGCTGCGGCGGTTCACCCGCGGGTTGAGGAACTGCGCCGGCAGGTAGCCGTGGCTGGCCACCACCTCGACGCCATCGATACCGGCCTGGTGCAGGCGGCGTGCGGCGGCGGCGTAACCGGCGACGATCTCGTCGATCATGGCCTGGTCCAGCGCCCGTGGCATCACCCGGAAGCGCTCGTTGGGCACGGCGGAGGCCGAGTAAGCAACGGCGAGCAGGCCGTCGGCGGACTCCATGATCTCGCGCCCGGGGTGGAACACCTGCGACAGCACCACGGTGCCCTCGGCATGGCACACCTCGGCCAGCCGGCGGTAGCCCTCGATGCAGCTGTCATCGGTGGCCATCAGCACATGGGAGGTGTAGCGCGCGCTGTCGTGCACGCCGGCCACCTGCAGCACGATCAGCCCGACGCCACCCTCGGCGCGAGCCTTGTGGTAGGCGACAAGGCGGTCGTTCACCAGGTTGTCGGTGGGCATCGAAGTGTCGTGGCCGCTGGACATGATGCGGTTTTTAAGGCGCTTGCCACGGATCTGCAGCGGCTGGAACAGGTGCGGGAAGGTCGCCATGGTGTTGAGCTCCGGCTTTGTTTTTATTCTTCAATGAAAATGTACCCATAGTAAAAAATCAACTTGTTTTTTTACTATTGCGGGACTAGTTTTCAATCACCCACAAAAACAAAAAGAGGGTTCACCGATGAAAGCGTTTGCACAAAAGCCCGGCCTTGGCGCGTTGCTGCTGTGCCTTGGCATGGCCACTGCCCAGGCTGCACCGGACATGGTGGTGGTCGGTTACGGTGGCGCCGGCCAGAAAGCCCAGGATGTGGCGGTGTTCCAGCCGTTCAGTGCGCAGGACAACAGCAAGCTGATCCAGAGTGAGTACAACGGGGAAATGGCCCGCATCAAGGTAATGGTCGACACCGGCCATGTGGATTGGGACGTGGTGCAGATCGAGGGCCCCGACCTGATGCGCGGCTGCGATGAAGGCATGTACGAACAGCTGGACTGGGCCAAGCTCGGCCACGCCGACCAGTTGATCCCCGAGGCCGCGCAGGCCTGTGGCTCGGCGGCGCTGGTGTGGAGCGTGGCCATTGCCTACGACCGCAACAAGCTGGCCAAGGCGCCCACCTCGTGGGCAGACTTCTGGGACGTGAAGACGTACCCGGGCAAGCGCGGCCTGCGTAAGCGTGCGGTGTACAACCTGGAGTTCGCACTGATGGCCGACGGGGTCAAGGTGGAGGACGTCTACAAGGTGCTGGCGACCCCGCAGGGGGTAGACCGGGCCTTCGCCAAGCTCAGCGAACTGAAGCCTTATATCCAGTGGTGGGAGGCGGGCGCCCAGCCGGCGCAGTGGCTCACCGCAGGGGACGTGGTAATGACCTCGACCTACAGCGGGCGCATTGCCGCCGCAGCGCAGGCCGGGGCGCCGTTGGCGGTGGTCTGGCCGGGCAGCCTGTACGGCATGGACTATTGGGCGATCATCAAGGGCTCCAAGCATGTGGCCCAGGCCAAGCGGCTGATTGCCTACGCCAACCAGCCCGAGGTGCAGGTGCGTTACGTGCAGCAGATCCCCTATGGGCCTACCAACACCCAGGCTGCCGCTGCACTCGACCCGGGCCTGGCCCAGTGGGTGCCCACCTCCAGGCAGAACCTGCAGGGCGCGCTGTCGATGGACGTGGCGTTCTGGGTAGACCATGGTTACGAGCTGGAAGAGCGGTTCAACGCCTGGGCCAGCAAGTAACCGCTGCCCCCACTTCAATGGCCTGGGAGGCTGCAAGAACATGAAGCATGAACGTGAGCTGCGCGAAGAACTGGCTGCCTGCTACCGGTTGATCGCGCACCTGGGCATGACCGACCTGATCTTCAACCATATCTCGGTGCGGGTGCCGGGGCCGGAGCACCACTTCCTGATCAACCCGTACGGGTTGCTGTACGAGGAAATCACCGCGTCGAGCCTGGTGAAGATCGACCTGCAGGGTAATGCCGTCGAGCCTTCGCAATACCCGGTCAACCCGGCCGGTTTCGTGATCCATAGCGCCATCCATGGGGCACGGGAAGACGCCCAGTGCGTGTTGCACACCCACACCCGCGCCGGGTGCGCAGTGGCGGCGCTGGAATGCGGTTTGCTGCCGGTGAACCAGATGTCGATGGAGTTCTATGGGAAGGTGGCCTACCACGATTACGAAGGGGTGGCACTGAACCTGGATGAACAGCAGCGCCTGGTGGCCGACCTGGGTCAGCAGCCGGTGATGATTATGCGTAACCATGGCCTGCTGACGGTTGGGCGCACGGTGGGGGAGGCGTTCATGCGCATGTATTACCTGGAGAAGGCCTGCGAGATCCAGGTAACCGCCATGGCCAGTGGCAAGCTGGTGTTGCCGGCCCATGAGGTGTGCGTGCACACCGAACGGCAGTTCAATGACCCTGGGCGGCCGGTGATGGAGGGGCAGTTGACCGACCACGATGCCGGGGCGTTGGCGTGGAAGGCAATGGTAAGGATGCTGGACCGGGTAGCGCCGGGGTACCGGGACTGAGCTTGTATTGATGATCGGGGGCCGCCAAGCGGCCCCCGAATACCAAGGCTCACCGGCCTCAGAAACGAACCGTAACCCCCGCATTCACCGAATGGAACCGCGTGTCCGACCCAAACTGCCCCTGATACGACAGCCCAACCTCGGTCTGCCGGTTCAGCTGCACCTTGGCCCCCACTTCGGTCAGTGCCACGTTGCGCGTTTGCGCAATGCCTTGCACAGCGAAGTCAGGGCCACCGGCAAACGCCTGTTCGTTGCGTGGGTCCAGGTCACCATAGGCCCGGCGCCAGCCCAGCGAGCCGAACAGCTGGGTATCGTGGTTGGCCACGCGGGTGTGGGTAGAGGCACGCATGCCCACGGTCGAGAACCAGGTGTCCTGTTTCTCGCTGGACACCTTCAGGGCCGCGGCACCGCCTTTTTCGCGGAAGCTGTCAGCATCGTACTTCACGTACGACACGCCCACGAACGGCTCCAGCGCCACTGCGCCCAGGCCGATGCGGTAGGCCGCCTCGCCACTGGCTTGCAGGGTGTTGGCGTCGCGCTTGCCCTTCAAGTGGTCGTTGAAGCCGGCAAAGGCCACGTTGCGCGTGCTGTCCAGCTTGTGCCAGGTGTAGCCCACGTCTGCGCTCAGGCGCAGGGCATCGAACTGGGCGCCGGTGTACAGGCCCAGGTGGTAGTTGTCGCTGTGGCCCTTGGCGTCGCGGTCGTCGGCATCGAACTTGGAGCGGCTGTAGCCGCCGTACACGCCGGCGCGCCAGTCCTGGGTGATGCTGCCGTCTGCGCCAACCAGCACACCGCCGGTTCTCTGGTGCAGGCCGCTGGAGCCGTTGTTGCCGTCCAGCTTCGACCAGTTACCGAAGGTTTGCGCCCATGCACCACCCTGTGCTTCCGGGGTAGTGGGCATCAGGTTCGACGCCCCCAACGGCATGCGCACGGTGTTGCTGTCCAGCAGGCCGCGCAGGCGGGTGCCCAGCACGCCGGAGACCACTTGGCTGTTAGCGATCAGCGCGGTACCGGTGCTGCTGTGGTAGTCGCCAGACAACTGGTCGATGGCGTTGCGGGCGCTGGCGGCGTCCAGCACCAGCAGGTTGTTGTACAGGCGCAGCGGTTCGCCGCTTTGTTCCAGCACGCTCAGCGCGCCTGCGGTGTTCCACTGGTTCTGGGTGAGTGCCACGGTCTGGAAGATGCCAGGGGTGCCGGCTTCTGGCGGCTGGACCGGGGGCTGCACAGGTGGCTGGACTGGTGGTTCGACCGGCGGCTGAACCGGTGGCTCGACAGGAGGCTGCACGGGTGGCTGCACCGGCGGTTCTACCGGGGGTTGAACAGGCGGCTGTACCGGCGGCTCAACGGGTGGCTCTACCGGGGGTTGCACAGGCGGCTCCACGGGTGGCTGTACAGGCGGCTCGACAGGTGGCTCAACCGGCGGCTCCACGGGCGGTTCAACCGGTGGCGTGGTGGTTTTCTGCGCAATGGTCAGGTTCAGCTCGTTGGCGGTGCGCTGCAGGCTTACGTTCAGGAACGCCGAGTTGGTAAAAGCCTGGGCATAAGCAGTGCCAGCCGCTGCGCCATCTTTCACGCCGCCTTGGGCCGCCAGCAGGGTGTAGGTTTGCCCGGTCTGGTAGCTTTGCGCCTCGTTCAGCGTGGTGACATCGACGCGGGTGCCACGCAGGGTGGCGGCGCCGCTGACGTTCACGCGGTCGGAGCCGCCGTTGCCGGCGATGTCGGCGGCGTAGCGCGAGCCGGCAGCCATGTCCAGGTCACCCTTGATCGACAAGGTGCCCAGCGCGCCTTCGCCCGGCGACAGGGTGCCGCCCGAGGCTACCTGGGTAGCGCCCACCTGGCCGGTACCCGCCAGTACACCACCGTCCAGCACCTGGGCGCGGTTGCTGTAATTGCCTGCGGTGTCGGTGTGGCCCACGGTGCCGTTCACCACCAGGGTGCCGTTGCCCACACTCAGCAGCGAGGTACCCCGCGGGTTGGTCTGGTCCACGTCGCCGGCCAGCACCAGGCGCCCGCCGCGCACCACGGTGCTGCCCGACAACCCGGTCAGGTCGCCGCTCAGGGTGGTGTCGCCGCTGAACGCATACACCCGGCCAGCGCCGCTGATGCTGTTGGCGAACTGCAGGTTGTTGTCGGTGTGGTTGAACGCCAGTGAACCACTGCCAGCGCCAAAGCGTATGGCGGTTTGCGGATCCACACGACCGGCTGCCTTGGCGGGGCCAGCGGTGATCGCATCGATGTCGGTGCGGCTGTCGTCACGCACCACGGCACCGCCGATGGCGAGGGTGCCGCGTGCGGCACTGTTGATACTCGTCAATTCACTGATGTCAATACCGTCAGTGCTGCTTAACTCCGCCCCGTCGGCCAACACCAAAATGGTGCTCGACGTGGTGGTGCCCAAGGTCATGGCGCGGGTGGCCAGGCGTGTGCCTTCACCCGCTACGCTGACCACGGTGTTGCGGCTGGTGTTGGCCGAGCCCAGGGTCATCGAATCGCTGGTCAGCACGGCGCCGCTGCTCAAGCTCAGGTCGTTGCGGTTGCGGAAGGTGCCGGTGTTGTCCCAGCGGGTTCCAGCGCCCGACAAATCGCTGATGGAGTTGATGGCTACGCGTTCGCTGGCCAGTTGCCCGCCCTCTTTGAGGGTGATGCGCGAGTCGTACAGGAACACCCCCCCAGAACTGACTTGTACCGTATCCACCTTCGAGCCTTGACCGCTCACCACCAGGTTTGCCCGGGAAAAGCCATTGCCCGCATTGCCGTTGTCGCTGAGCTGAAGGTCACGCACAGACACCTGCCCGCCATCCAGCACGTTCAGCGTGCCTTGGCCTGCGCCGCCAACGACGATGGTGTTGCCCAATACGGCATTGGTGCGTGGGACCGTCCAGCGGGTGCCCGGCCCTTGCACTGTGACCGTCGCCATGGCTGTGCTGGCTTGGTCGTTAGTGAAAGTGCCACCGATGCGGCCGCCTTTGCTGGTGAGTTCGGCGCCATTGTTGATGGTGAGGCTGGCAGGCACACCGTCGCCGGGCCGCAGCGAGACGGTGCCGTCATAGGCGCGGTCACTGCTGAAGGTGTCCTGCCCACTGTTGAGGATATAGTCCGCGGCGTGTGCGTCCGGCAACACGGCGAGGGTGATCGCCAAGGTGAGCGGGGATAGTCTGAATAGGGGGTTCATAGCGACTCCAGATACTCCATTAGATGCCACTGGCGTGGCCGCCGGCCCTGAAGGCGCTGGCGTTCCTGTGTGCAACAGTTAACAGAGGGAGTATCGAGAGGGGGGGAAGGGGTGGAAATAGTACGCATGTACTAGTTGCGTCGGAACGTGACGCAGCGCACGAAATGCAACTGCGTCTTGGGTATTAGGCGCCGCGCAATTTGCGGCGGCCATGCAACTTGAAAAAGGGCTTTACGCTGCCCTTCGAAAAAGTTCAAAAAATCGATCATCGGCCCACTTCCGGCCTACCAAAAACACTGATAGCATCGCGCCACTTTCAGCGTGATCGTTACCCCGAAGTCTCTGTGATTACTGCACTGGCTGTTGCCCGTATTGCCCCTGGCGGTGCGCGTGATTTGCGACCCTGGCTGCCGACCAACGGCCGCTAAGGTGCTTGCCCAGGCGGCCGATATACCTATTCGAACAATCAAGCTTTTTTACAGGGATGTGGCGCAATGAAGCACGCAGTGTGGTGGGCGGCGTTGGCGTTGGTCAGTGGCATGGCGCAGGCCGCCACTGAAAGCGACCCCTTGCTCGATGGCGCCGCAGCCAGCAGTGGCAGCGAGGTGCGCGGTGTGCTGCGGGCACGGTCCCAGGCGGTGCTGGCCAGCGAGCTGCCAGGCCGGGTAACGGACATCCCCTTTGCCGAGGGCCAGTCGTTCAAGAAGGGCGACGTGCTGGTGCGTTTCGACTGCAGTGCTTTCCAGGCCCAGGCCAACGCATCGGCAGCTTCGGTGCGTGCCGCCCGCGAAGAACTGCGCAACAAGCAGCAACTGGCGGCGCTCAATTCCGTCGGCCGTTTCGAGGTGTCCTTGGCCGAGGCGCGTCAGGCCCAGGCCCAGGCTGAAGCCCAGGTGTACCAGGTGCAGGTGCAACGCTGCCAGGTGAAGGCGCCCTACGATGGGCAGGTGGTGCAGCGCCGTGTGCAGGCCCACGAAAGCGTGGCCAGTGGTGCGCCACTGCTGGAAATCGTCGACAATCGTTCGCTGGAAATCCACCTGCTGGTGCCATCGCGCTGGCTGGGCAAGCTCAAACCCGACCAAACCTTTACCTTCGTGCCCGATGAGACCGGCAAGCCGATCGACGCCGTGGTCAAGCGCCTTGGCGCGCGCATCGACGAAGGCAGCCAGACCCTGCTGCTGATTGGCAACCTGCCGGCCAATACCCCCGGCCTGCTGGCAGGCATGAGCGGTACCGCACGTTTCGCGGAGCCGCAATGAACGCGCCCGTGCCCGGCCCGCTGGAACAGCTGCTGGCGCACTACCTGAAGCTGGAGCGCCAGGCCCGGGCCGCGGTGTCCACCGAGGTGCTGGCCTTCAGCATGGTCAACGACAGCCAGCCACTGTTCGGCTACCGCCACGGCGCGCTGTTGATTGCGGGCAAGGTGCGTGCGCTTACCGGCATCAGCGTGGTCGAGCCGAATGCGCCCTTCGTGGTGTTCATCGAACGTATGGCTGGGCGCCTGGCTGGCGGGGACCGCTTCGCGCTGCCGGGCGTGGTGGCGCTGGACAGCGCCGACAGTGCCAGCCAGGAAGACTGGCTGGCACTGTCGGCGCCCCATGCCTTCTGGCTGCCGCTCAAGGGCCGCGATGGCCAGGTATTTGGTGGCCTGTGGCTGGCCCGCGACAACCCCTGGAGCGAGGCCGAGCAGGTGCTGCTTGCACAACTGGGTGACTGCTATAGCCATGCCTGGCGCGCGCTGCAACCGGGCAAACCCTGGCGCCTGCGTTGGCCGGCCCGTACCCGCTGGGCAGTGGCGGTAGCACTGCTGCTGGTGCTGTTGATTCCGGTACGCCAGTCGGTACTGGCCCCGGCAGAGGTTGTGCCGCGCAATGGCCAGGTGGTTGCTGCACCGTTGGATGGGGTGGTCGCAGAGTTTCTGGTCAAGCCCAACCAGCCGGTTAAAACCGGTGACGTGCTGGTGCGCTTCGATGCCACCAGCCTCAAGGCCCAGGCCGATGTGGCGCAGCGCACCCTGGGTGTGGCCGAGGCGGAACTCAAGGCCAATACCCAGCGCGCATTCTCCGATGCCGACTCCAGCGCCCGTATCGACTTGTTGGCCGCACGGGTCGAGCAAAAACGCGCTGAGCGTGACTACGCCCGCGACCTGCTGGCCCGCAGCCAGGTACGCGCCGAGCGCGACGGCATCGCAGTGTTTGCCGATGCCCAGCGCTGGGTCGGCAAACCCATGCGTACCGGTGAACGGCTGATGGAGATCGCCAACCCGGCCCAGGCCGAGCTGCGTATCGAACTGCCGGTGGCGGATGCCATCGGCCTGGAGAAGGGCGCTGAAGTGGCGTTGTTTCTCGACAGTGACCCACTGAACCGGCACCGCGCCGTGCTGGAACGTGCCGCCTATCAGGCGCAAACCACCCCAGCCGGGCAGTTGGCCTATCGGCTGGATGCAGGCTTCGAGCAAGCACCACCGCGCATAGGCTTGCGCGGCACCGCCAAGGTATTCGGTGCCCGTGCCCCGCTGGCCCTTTACGTGCTGCGCCGGCCACTGGCAGCCCTGCGCCAGGCGGTGGGCCTGTGAACCTGCCGGCGCTGCGGCCAGACCTGCAACTGTCGCCAGGCGCCCCGGGCCTTGACGGTGCCCCGCAATGGACCCTGGCCGACCCCCTGCGTGGCCGCTATTTCAAGCTGGGTGCCCCGGCCATGCGCCTGTTGCGCCACTGGGCACTGGGCGACCCACAGCGCGTGTTGAGCGCGGCCAATGCCGAACCAGGCGCCCCATTGACCGGGCAGGCCATGGAAGAGCTGCTGCGTTTTTTGCGCGGGCACGACCTGGTCAGCGCCGTGGATGCCGAGCAACGGGCCAGCTATGCGGCCAAGGCAGCGGCGCAGCGCCAGGGTATCTGGGCGCAGGTCCTGCACAAATACCTGTTTTTCCGCATACCGCTGTGGCGCCCGGATGCCTTCCTTAACCGCACCTGGCCGTGGCTGGAGCGTCATGGGCCGTACCTGCTGCGTTACGCCCTGCCCGCCGTGCTGCTGCTCGGGCTGTTTCTGGTGATGCGTGACTGGGAGCGTTTTCTGGCTACCTTTCCGCACCTGCTCAGCCTTGGCGGTATGGTCGCGTTTGGTGTCGCCCTGGGTTTTGCCAAGCTGTGCCACGAATTCGGCCACGCCTACATGGCCAAGCGCGCCGGTTGCCGGGTACCGAGCATGGGCGTGGCGTTCATGGTGCTGCTGCCCATGCTGTACACCGATGTCAGCGATGCCTGGCGTGTGCAAGACCGCCGCACGCGCCTGTTGATCGGTGCCGGCGGCGTGCTGGCCGAGCTGGTGCTGGCCTGCATCGCACTGCTGGCCTGGTCGTTGTTACCGGACGGGGCAGGGCGCACCGCAGCCTTCATGCTGGCCAGCGCCACCTGGCTGACCACACTGGCGATAAACATCAACCCGTTGATGCGCTTCGACGGGTATTTCCTGCTCAGTGACCTGTGGGGCGTCGACAACCTGCAGGGCCGTGCGTTCGCCCTGGGGCGCTGGCAATTGCGGGAAAAGCTGTTTGGCTATGGCGAGCCGATGCCCGAACGCTGGTCGCCAGCCCTGCGCCGTCGCCTGCTGTGCTGGAGCTACGCGTCGTGGCTGTGGCGCGCCGTTCTGTTCTTCGGCATTGCCCTGGCGGTGTATCACCTGTTCTTCAAGGTGCTCGGCATTTTCCTGATGATGGTCGAGCTGGTGTGGTTCATCGGGTTGCCGGTATGGAACGAGTGCAAGCACTGGTGGCAGCACCGGGCCAAGGCCCAGCCGCGCAAGGTGCTGATGCTCGGCAGCAGCCTGGTGCTGCTGCTGGCGCTGCTGCTGGTGCCGTGGCGCAGTGGGGTCGAGGTGCCGGCGATGCTCCAAGCCTCGCGTGTGAGCGCCTTGCATGCGCCCACTGCGGCGCAGGTGCACGAGGTGTTGGTAAAGGATGGGCAGGCGGTACAGGCCGATCAGGTTCTGGTGGCCTTGGTGTCGCCTGATCTGGAGGCCCGCATGGCCATTGGCCGGCGCGAGATCGAGATACTTCAGTTGCAGCTGCGGCGCCAGTCCGGTCGCAGCCAAACCGCGGCCGACACTGGCATCCTCGAACAGCGCCTGGCTGAGGCCGTGGCCGAGTACCGAGGCCTGGCCGCTCAACGCCAGCGCTTGATGATCCGTGCGCCCTACACCGGTACGGTGCGCGACATGGCCGACAACCTTGCGCCGGGGCGCTGGGTTGGCAGTGAGCTACCGCTGGCACAGGTGATCGAGGCAGGCCAGCGCGTGCGTGGGTATGTAGCCGAGGCGGACCTCTGGCGGGTGACGACGGGCATGGCGGGGCAGTTCATTGCCGACGACATCCTGCGCACTTCGCTACCCGTCACCCTGGACGCGGTAGACACCAACGGCGTGGCCTATATTGATGAGCAAGCCCTGATCTCAGACCACCAAGGGCGCATCGCAACACGCCAGGACGAAGAGAAGAGGGCGCAGCCATTGCAGGCGCAATATGGCGCCCAATTCATGCTGGGCAAGCCTGCATCCGAGCAGTTTGCACACCCGTTGCGTGGCGTTGTGGTGCTGCAGGGCAGGGCGGAGTCGCTGATCGTGGCAGCGTGGCGAAAGATCGCTGCAATCGGCGTGAGGGAAAGTGGATTTTGATAGCTGGATTGTAAGACAATCTGCTATACGATAATGGCATATAGCCACACTGTTGACGGTGACCGTGTTCACGCCAGCCGTCGATTTACGCAGTTACCCATGACAGGGAAGTTTGCTTTGATGTCCAAGTGCGCTGTGGCTCTGCGTGCCCTGGAAACGGGCGACATGCAATTCATCGAACATCTTTACGCCACCAGCCGCGCGGGTGAAATGTCCCATAGCGGCTGGCCTGCAGAGCAGATCGAGCGGTTTCTGCACATGCAGTTCAACGCGCAGCACACCTATTACCAACAGCACTTTACCGATGCTGAGTTTTATATCGTCGAACGGGCTGGCGAGCCTGTCGGCCGCCTTTACATGCGCTTCGGCGTCACCTGCGCCGTACTGATCGATATTGCCCTGCTGCCAGCCTACCAGCGGCGCGGGATCGGTACCGCCCTGCTCGAAAACATGTTGCACCGCGCCGACAACCTGCAACTGCCCGTCGAGTTGTCTGTGGAACCCTACAACCCGGCGCAGCAGCTTTATCAGCGCTTCGGATTCGAAGTCATCAACCAAGCTGGGGTTTACCTGCGCATGCGGCGCGAAGCCCCGGCTCACCCAAGCAGGATGCCCTCATGAGCGATGTGATCGATTACAAGATGCCCAGCTACGCCGAGCTGGAGGGCGCACCCGCCGAGGGTTTCGCCCTCCAGGTAGCGCCTGGGCAGTATGTGCAGGTCGAGCGTGTGGCCTTGCGCGTGGGCGTCGCGATGAACGCAGACTACGAATGCTATGCGGCCATCTTCGCGCTGCCGCAGGGCGTGGTCTTGCCTCAAGCAGTGTTCCGCCTTCGCGGCCCTGCCGTCCAGGCGCAGGAATGGGTGCTGCTGATGACGCCGACCCAGCCCGAACCTGATGGCCGCCACGCGCTTGAAGCGGTGATTCATCGCCTGCGCCACGCTGCCTGACGGGCCATCCAGCGCCAAGCACCTCAAGCGTTGATCGAGAGATTCCCAACCCCAGCAACAAAGGACTTGTTCGAATGAGTGATGCATACATTGGTGAGATTCGGATGTTTGCGGGCAATTATGCGCCGGTTGGCTGGATGATGTGCCAGGGCCAGCTGCTGCCTATCTCGCAGTACACAGCGCTGTTTTCAATTCTCGGCGTCACCTACGGTGGTAATGGGGTCAGCGATTTCGCGCTGCCGCACTTTGGCGGGCGCATGCCGGTTGGCCTGGGGAAGGCGCCCACAGTGACAACCTCCTACGTGCTGGGCCAGGTTGACGGGGCCGAGACCGTCACCGTGCTCGCCAGCAACATGCCCGCGCACACCCACACGCTGGGTGCAACCAGCCAGCAGGGCGTCACCAACGTACCGGGGCCATCGACCTATTTGGCTGCGGTCACGGATGCGGCGGGCTCGCCCGTCAATATTTATGGCGACACAGGCAATGCCAGCACGCCACTGAATACCACCCTGGCGCCGCAATCGCTGTCGGTGACCGGCGGCAGTGCGCCGCTCGACATTCGCAACCCGTACCTGGCCCTGTCGTTCATCATTTGCGTCTCAGGGGAATACCCACCTCACCCCTAAAAGCCGGCACTACGGGCCCATAGAGGCCGTTACTGCATCTGTTCAACTACGCGCAAACAAAGGAAGTGTTCGATGAGTGACCCTTTCATCGGCGAGATCAAGATGTTCGCCGGCAACTATGCACCCTACGGTTACGCCCAGTGTATGGGCCAGGTCATGGCGGTCAGCCAGAACCAGGCGTTGGCCGCTATCGTGGGCCCTACCTACGGTGGTGATGGGCGTACCACCTTTGGCCTGCCGAACCTCGGTGGTGTCACGCCGATAGGTCAGGGCCAGGCCCCCGGCTGCGATGCGTACAGCTGGGCTGAGTCGGGTGGCAAGGAAACGGTGCAACTGATGAGCACTAACATGCCGGCCCACACCCACCCCGTGCAGGGGACGCAGGCGGTGGGTGTAACCAACATTCCGTCGCCTACCGCTTTTCTGGCAGCAGCCGAAGATGCGGCCGGCACGCCGGCGAACATCTATGGCAGCGCCAACGACCCCAAGACGCCGATCAATACCTCCCTGTACCCGCAGGCGGTGAGTGTGGTTGGGGGTAGCTCGCCGATTTCGCTGCGCAACCCCTACATGACCATCAGCTTCATTATCGCGCTGACAGGTGAATTTCCGATCAAGCCGTGACCCTGCCGTGATGCAGGCTTGAGGCTTCTCCCCATTACGCAGCAAAGGACGTGTTCGATGAGTGAGCCATTTATTGCGGAAATCAAAATGTTTGCCGGTAACTACGTGCCCAGGGGTTATGCCCTCTGCCAGGGCCAGTTACTGCCGTTACAGCAGAACCAGGCCCTGGCGGCAGTGATCGGCAACCTGTACGGCGGTACGCTCCCCCAGACTATAGGTTTGCCGCACTTCGGTGGCGTATCGCCAATTGGGCAGGGCCAGGCGCCGGGTATAGCCGCTGCTTTCTCAGCCGGGCAGGGAGGCGGTGCGCAAACTGTGACCTTGACCAACAACAACCTGCCTCTTCACACCCACCAGCTGGGCGCGAGCAATCAGGAGGCCGTTGGCAACGCCCCGAGTTCCACGGCGATTCTGGCAGCGGCCACCGACAGTGCGGGCACCCCGCTGAACATCTATGGGCAGGCCGGTAATGCGGCCACGCCAATGGACACGCAGTTGGCCACGCAGGCAATTGGGCAAAGTGGTGCTTCGGCGCCTCTTTCTGTACGCAACCCGTGCCTGGCTGTCTCGTTCATCATCGCGTTGACGGGCATCTACCCTTCGCGTAATTGACCGGCATCAACCCGCTGACCGGCATGTGCCTCCAGGCCTGCCGAAGTCCGCAAGTACCGGCAGTACCCCATGGGGTACTGCCACTTTTAACGGTCACGGCGCAGCGGTTGCGACGTGGTGGGCACCAGGAGGTGCAACATGAAGTTCATCGAACGTTTCTCGCGTAAACCCGTCTCGCAGCCGCCCATGGCCGAAGCTGCTGCCGCGCCACTGTTGATGGCGCTTGAGCCGCGGATCATGTTCGATGCTTCGGTGGGCGTGGTCGCCCAGGACGCCACCGCGCAGACGGCTGCCGAGGCAGTCAAGGACAGCACCCCTACGGGCAACGCCGGTGCTGCGCCGTCGACGCCCAGCGCGGCCCCCGGCAGCCAGCGCCAGGAAGTGGTGTTCATCGACGGTAACGTCAGCAATATCGAACAGTTGCTTACCGGGTTGTCCGGCAAGCCTGAGGTGGTCATTCTCGACCCGGAGAAAGACGGCCTGCTGCAGATGGCCGACTACCTCAAGGGCCGTGAAGGGCTGGACGCCATTCACCTGTTGTCTCACGGGGCCGAGGGTGCCGTGCAGATGGGCAACGTCTGGCTCAACAGTGGCAACCTTGCGGGGCACGCGAGCGAACTGCAGAGCATCGGTGCCGCGCTGAAGGCAGACGGCGACCTGCTGCTGTACGGCTGCAAGGTCGGTGAAGATGGCAAGGGCGAAGCCTTTGTCGAAAACCTGGCTGCCATCACAGGTGCCGACGTCGCGGCCTCCACCGACGACACGGGGGCCGCCTCCCTGGGCGGCAACTGGAGCCTGGAGCGCGCCAGCGGGGCGATCGAAACGGTGGCCCTGGGTAGCGAGCTGGGGGGCTACGAGAGCCTGCTCGCTGTCAGTTATACCTCCGGTTCCGGCCCGACCCTGCCGACCAATGCACTGGCCCGCTATGTGGTAGGCGACTTCAACAACGACGGCATCAGCGACATTCTGTTCCAGCCCGGCACCAACGGCACCACTTGGCAGATCGCGTTGGGCAGCAGCAGTGGTGCATTCAGCTACTACGCCGCCAGCGATGCGACCAACTCGCCCTTTTCCAACGTCACGCTGATTGACGCATCAGGCAACGGCAGCAACTACTACGCCGCCGACTTCGACAAGGATGGTGATACCGACCTGCTCGCGGTCACCACCAACAACGGCCCGGCCTACCTGTACCGCTATGACGGTGCCAGTGGCAAGTACACACGCGAAGTGGCCGGCGGCCTGACGGATGCCACACTTGGCGTACGGTTGGTGGTAGGCGATTTCAATGGCGATGGTGCAGCCGACATTCTCTACACACCCGCATCCGCCAACGTCTGGCGTTACGCGCAGAACAACGGCGATGGCACGTTCACGACGATGGACCAGAGCGCCAGCCCGTTTGCAGGTGTAAGCCTGGTCGCCATCACTACGTACAATTACCGTGCTGTGGACTTCGACGGGGATGGCGATATCGACGTCCTCGCGTTCACCAACACCACCACCGGTTTCCTTTATCGCAACAATGGCACGTCATTCTCCCAAGCCTCCACCGCCGGGTTGCCAACAGTGCCTCTGGCCGCCCGAACCGTTGTTGGCGACTTCGATGGCGATGGCGATGCCGACATTCTGTATCAAGTCGGCGACAACGGTGCCTGGAAGTATTCCAGCCAGAACGCTGATGGCACCTTCACTACGGTCGACCTGATCAATTCCCCTTTCGGGGTGTCCAGCCTGCCCAACATGGGTTTCCAGAACGTACGCATCGGCGACTTCGATGGTGACGGCGACATCGACGTGATCGGCAGCGTGGGCGCCAGCAGCGCCATGGTCTATTTCCAGGGCGGAAGCCTGCCCAGGTTGGTGAGTGCAACCCCGGCCGACAACAGCCTGAACGTGCAGCCAGGTGCCAACATTACGCTTACCTTCAGCCAGAGCGTAACCCCAGGAAGCGGCACCATTTCCATCATCCGCCTGAGCGATGGTGCCGTGGTGCAGACCATCCAGGCCGGCAGCGCTTCGGTCACCGGCTCAGGCACCACATGGACCATCGACCCGCCGAGTGACCTGGACCAGGGCACCGCCTACGCGATCCGCATCGACAGTAAAGCGTTCGTCAATGCCGACGGTAAGACATTCAAGGGAATCACCAACAATTCGGCATTGAACTTCACCACTGCCTCTGTACAGCCGCCGGTAATCGGCAACCTCAATGGCGACGCCGTCACCTACATCGAGGACAGCCCCTACGTGCTGCTCGACGCCGGCGGCAACGCGACGGTGAGCGATGCCGATTCGTCCAACTTCAACGGTGGCAAGCTGACTGTGCAGGTCACCACCGGCCGAGTCGATGGCCAGGACGTGTTGTTCATTCGCGACCAGGTGGCCGGTGCCAACCAGGTCGTCTTGTCCGGTGCGTCGATCATGTACAACGGCCTGGTCATTGGCACCTTCACCGGCGGTAGCAACGGCAACCCCTTGGTGGTCACCTTCACCAGCAATGCCAATGCCACGACCGTGGCTGCGCTGGTGCAGAACCTGGCCTATCGCAACTCCAATGGCTCAGACCCATCGACCACCCAGCGCACCGTGTCGATCAGCATGGATGACGGCGCAGGCGGAAGCAGCAGTGTGTCCACGGTGGTAGTCGATGTGGTTGCGGTCAATGATGCACCGTTGGTCAACGTCACGGGCACCAACCCGACCTACACCGAGAATACCCCTGCGGTGCAACTGTTCAGCGGCGCGACCATCAACACGGTCGAGCCTGGCCAGAAAGTGGCCCAGATGACCTTTACCGTCAGCAACGTGGCCAATGGCGCGGCCGAGAAACTGGTGATCGACGGCAGTGACGTGACCCTGGTCAACGGCACCTCCGTGGTCACCAACAACAACGGCCTAGTGGTTACGGTATCTGTCATCAGTGGCACCGCCAGCGTCACCCTCAGCTCCAGCGCAGGCCTGGACACTGCCACGGCCCAGACCATCCTCAACACCATGGCGTACCGCAACGACAGCGAAAGCCCGAACACCGCTAACCGCGTGGTTACCCTGAGCACCGTGAGCGACGACGGCGGGTCGGCCAACGGCGGCGTCCCCACCGCCGCCGTGGGTGTCTTCAGCACGGTCACGGTGGTTGGCGTGAACGATGCGCCGGTTCTTGTTGGCGGGCCCTACAGCCTACCGGCCATCAACGAAGACACCGTCAGCAACGGCCTGCGGGTATCGAGCCTGTTGGCCAACTACACCCTGATCGACCCGGACGTCGGCGCCCTGAGGGGCATCGCCGTGTATGCCACCGCTGGCAACGGCACCTGGCAGTTCTCCACCGACAACGCCACCTGGACCAACTTTGGTACGGTTGCCAGTTCCAGCGCGTTGCTGCTGGCGTCCACCACCTACGTGCGCTACGTGCCGGATGGCGCCAATGGCGAGACGGCCAGCTTCGGCTTCCGTGGCTGGGACCAGACCACCGGGGCTGCATCGGTCAATGGTGCGCGCGGCACCGCCGATACCACCAGCAATGGCGGTACCACAGCCTTCTCTACAGGCACTGGCGTGGCCAACCAGCCCGTCAGCTCGCTGAACGACGCACCGGTGATGACGCCGGTTTCGCCAACCCTGGGTGGGCTGACCGATACCTCGGTCGACAACGGCGGCAGCACCGTGCTCGCGCTGCTGGGCGGCGTGACTGACGTCGATGCCGCGCCAGCCCAAGGTATGGCGATCACCGACCTGACTGCCACCTATGGCAAGTGGCAGTACAGCCTCGATGCTGGCAGCACCTGGAGCGACGTAGGTGCCGTGACTACCAGCTCAGCCCTGATTCTCACCGCCCAGAACCGGGTACGCTTTGTGCCGGACGGCATCCACGGTGAAACGGCCACCATCACCTACAAGGCCTGGGACCAGACCAGCGATGCGGGTTTGCAAGGCACCAAGGTCAATGTCAGTGTGTCTGGTGGCGCGTCGGCCTATTCCACAGGCACCGATGTCGCCAGCGTAGTCGTCACTGCGGTCAACGATGCACCGGTACTGACCGTAACCGGCACCCCCGCGGCCTGGACTGAGGGCAACAACGTTCCTTCCACCCCCATCGTCGTGGACGGGGCTCTGACCGTGTCCGACGCGGATGGCCCCAACCCGAACCAGGCCACGGCGCGCCTGCTTACCTACTACAGCGCACAGGACACGTTGAGCTTCGTCAATGACGGGGTTTCGATGGGCAACATCGTCGGCAGCTGGAGCGTTGGTACCGGCATACTCACCCTGACGTCAGCCGGCAACCAGGCCACCACTGCTCAGTTCCAGGCAGCATTGCGAGCGGTCACCTACAGCAATGCATCGGAAACCCCGAATACAACCACCCGCACGGTGGAGTTCATCCTCACCGATGGCGGCAATGTTTCGTCAGCCGCCGTTACCCGCGATATCACCATTACCGCCGTAGACGATGCCCCGGTCATCAGCGCCGCAGCATCCCAGCAGATCAGCGAAGACACACCCACTGCACTCAGCCAGATCAGCTTCAGCGATGTGGATTCGACCCTGGGCATCGTCACCCTGTCGGTTGCCAGCGGAGGCCTCAGTGCGGCCGATGCCGACGGCGTGACCGTAGGGGGAACGGCGACGGCAATGACCCTGAGCGGCTCATTGGCCAACATCAACCAGTTCATTGCCAACAATCGCCTGGTATTCACCCCGGCGGCCAACGCCAGCGGCGATGTCACCCTCACCATCAACGTCAACACCAACAGCGTTGCGGATGCGACCACCAGCATGACCTTGCAGGTGGTTGCGGTGAACGATGCACCGGTGGTCACCGTGCCGGCCAGCATCACGGTGACCGAGGACGTACCGGGTTACGTCACCGGCATCAGTTTCAGCGATGTGGACGCTGGTAATGGCAACGTCACTGCCACGTTCTCGGTGGTTCGCGGCACCCTGACAGCGGCTGCAACCAGTGGTGTTATGGTCGGTGGCGCAGGTACCGGTGTGCTGACCCTGACCGGCACCCTGGCGGACCTCAACGCACTGCTCGCCAGCAACAACCTCAGCTACCGCACCGCCCAGGACGACACCCAGTCCGTGACCCTGACGGTAACGCTCAACGACAACGGCAATACAGGTGGCCCGGCCCTGAGTGACAGCAAGGCCCTCACCATCAATGTGGATGCCGTAAACGATGCACCGGTCAACAGCATCCCCTCGCTGCAGACTGCACAGCAAGGTGTACCGCTGGCGTTCAATACGGCCAACGGCAATGCCATCTCGATCAGTGATGTGGATGCTGGCAGCGACCCTATGCTGGTGACCTTGTCCGCGGTCAACGGTACGATCTCGCTGTCTTCTCTCAACGGTGTGACCTTGTTGAACGGCACGGGTGTCAATGACACATGGGTGCGCCTGCTTGGCAATCAGACCAACCTCAACGCCGCGCTGCAGAGCCTTACGTTCAAGGCAAACGACGGTTACCTGGGTGCAGCCAGCCTGATCATCCAGACCAATGACCTGGGGAAATCGGGCGCCGGTAGTGCGCTGACGGATACTGACACGGTGCAGATCAACGTGATCCCGGTTAACCCGAAGGTCACCAGCGTTTCAGCCTCTGGTTTTGACAGAACGGTGAAAGCCGGCGACGAGGTGCTCATCGAGGTCGCGTTCGATCAGGTGGTCAACGCCGATACCAGCGGCGGTGTCCCGAGCCTGCTGCTGGAAACCGGCCTGATCGATCGTGAAGCGGTTTACATCAGTGGGTCGGGCAGCAGCATTCTGGTGTTCAAGTACACCGTGCAGGCCGGCGACACCAGCGCCGACCTGGACTTCCACAGTACGGCTGCCCTGCAGCTCAACGGCGCGGTGCTGGCCAACGCCAGCAACGACCTGGCAGTGCTTACACTGCCTAGCGTGGGCAGCGCCGATTCGCTGGGTGGGCGCAGCAATATCGTGGTCGACGGTGTGGTGCCAGTGGTGGCCAGCGTACAGGCGCCTTTCGACGGTACGTATATCCTGGGCCAGAACCTGGACTTCACCGTCAACTTCAGCGAGAACGTGACCGTTGACAGCACCACGGGCGTGCCGCGCATCGCGATTACACTGGACACCGGCGGCACCGCGTACGCCGAATACGTCTCCGGCTCCGGCGGCAGCGCCCTGGTGTTCCGCCTGACCGTCACCAGCGGCCAGCTCGACAGCACCGGCGTGACCCTGGGCAGCACCGTGCAGCTTAATGGCGGCAGTATCCGCGATGTCGCCGGCAATGACACCGTGGTAACCCTGAACAGCGTGGCCAGCACGGCCAATGTCAACGTCGACGGGATTGTGCCTACGGTGGTCAGCGTTGCACCGCCGCTGGCCGGCAGCTATAAGGCCGGCGATGTGCTTAGCTTTACCATCAATGCCAGCGAAGCAGTGCAGACCGGTGCACTGGCACCACGCCTGGTACTGGATGTGGGCGGGGTCACCCGTTATGCCACGTACGTGTCCGGCAGTGGCAGTGCGGCACTGGTGTTCCACTACACCGTGCAGGCCGGCGATACTGCGGCCAACGGCATCACCCTTGCCACCCTCGACCTGCGCGGTGAGCCGCTCACCGACCTGGCCGGCAACGACCTCAACCTGGCGCTCAATGGCGTGGGTGATACGGCGGGGGTGTTGATCGACACCACTGCGCCAACGGTTGGCAGCATCGTGCGTGTGGATGCCAGCCCGAGCAATAGCAGCTCGGTGAGCTATACCGTCACCTTCGACGAGAATGTCAGCGGCGTTGACCTCAGTGATTTTGTCCTGGTGTCCAGTGGCACTGCCAGCGGCAGTATCAGCAGCGTCACGGCGGTGGATGGGCGTACCTATACCGTATTGGTAAACGGCCTGAATGGCATCGGCGGCCTGCGCCTGGACCTGAAAAACAGCGGCACCGGCATCGTCGATGGTGCCGGCAACGCCGTGGTCGGCGGTTTGAGTGGGGACACCTACATCATCGACCGTGTCGCACCGAGCGTGGTCAGCGTCGCGGTGCCGGGCAACGGTACCTATGTGGCGGGGCAGAGCCTGGACTTCACCGTGCAGCTGGACGAAGCGGCACTGCTGGACACCAGCGGCGGTACGCCACGCATTGCCGTTACGCTGGACGATGGCACGGTGGCCTACGCTACTTACCTGTCCGGTGCCGGCACCAGCGCCCTGGTGTTCCGCATGACCGTTGCCAATGGTCAGCTGGACACCAACGGCGTGACCCTGGGCGGCAGCATCCAGCTCAATGGCGCTACCCTGCGCGACGCGGTTGGCAATGACGTCAACCTTGCGTTGAACAACGTCGCCAGCACCACGGGGGTGTTGGTGGATGCCGTGGCCCCCGTGATCGAATCGGTAACCGTGCCAGGCGCCGGCAGCTACAAGGTGGGCGACGTGCTGGCCTTCACCGTCAATGCCAGCGAAGCGCTGCTGCTCGGCCCGATGGCCCCGCGCCTGGCGTTGGATGTGGGGGGCATTACGCGTTACGCCACGTATGTATCCGGCAACGGTAGCGCGGCGCTGGTGTTCGAGTACGTTGTGCAAGCCGGCGACACCGACGCTGACGGTATCGCCATCAATGCCCTCGACCTGCGTGGTGAAACGCTCACCGACTTCGCTGGCAACGACCTGAACATGGTCCTCAATGGCGTGGGCAGCACGGCCGGCGTCCTGATCGACACCACCGTGCCTACCGCCACCAACATCTCGCGTGTGGATACCAGCCCAAGCAACAGTGGCTCGGTCAGCTTCACCGTGGCCTTTAGTGAGCGCGTCGGCAACGTCGATGCCAGCGATTTCGAGCTGGTGTTCAGCGGTAGCGCCTTCGGCAGCATCGGCAGCGTTACCACCGTCGATGGCCTGACCTACACCGTGAACGTCAGCGGCCTGGTGGGCACTGGCAGCGTGCGCCTGGACCTGAAACCGGGCACCGATATCGCCGATGCCGCAGGCAACCGGGTGGCCGCTGGCCTGGCCGGCGAGGGCTACAGTATCGACCGTGATGTCCCGAGCGTGACCGGTGTCAGCGTGCCAGCCAACGGCCGCTATACGGCCGGGCAGCACCTGGACTTCACTGTAAGCCTGAGTGAAGCGGTGCAGGTTGACACCGGCAACGGCACTGCCCGCATCGCTGTGACACTGGACGATGGTACGGTGGCCTACGCCTCTTACCTGTCCGGTGCTGGCACTGACGCATTGGTGTTCCGCCTGACCGTTGCCAATGGGCAGCTGGACACCAACGGCGTGACACTGGGCGGCAGCATCCAGCTCAATGGCGCTACCCTGCGCGACGCGGTTGGCAATGACGTCAACCTTGCGTTGAACAACGTCGGCAGCACCACGGGGGTGTTGGTGGATGCCGTGGCGCCCGTGATCGAATCGGTAACCGTGCCAGGCGCCGGCAGCTACAAGGTGGGCGACGTGCTGGCCTTCACCGTCAATGCCAGCGAAGCGCTGCTGCTCGGCCCGATGGCCCCGCGCCTGGCGCTGGATGTGGGGGGCATTACGCGTTACGCCACGTATGTGTCCGGCAACGGTAGCGCGGCGCTGGTGTTCGAGTACGTCGTGCAAGCCGGCGACACCGACGCCAACGGTATTGAGCTTGCCGGCCTCGATCTGCGCGGTGAAACCCTGACTGACCTGGCAGGTAACGCCCTGGACCTCGCCCTCAACGGTGCGGGCAGTACGGCAGGCGTCGTGATCGACACGACCGCGCCAAGCGTTGGCAGCATCGTGCGTATCGATGCCAACCCGAACAACAGTGGTTCGGTCAGCTACACCGTGAGCTTCGACGAGGATGTCAAAGGCGTTGATGTCAGCGATTTCAGCCTGTTCCTCACGGGCTCTGCTGCGGGCAGCATCAGCAGCGTCACGGCTGTAGACGGGCGTACCTACACCGTTGTGGTAACTGGCCTGAGCGGTAGCGGCAGCCTGCGGCTGGACCTGAACAGCAGTGGTACGGGTATTGCTGACGCGGCAGGCAATGCGGTGGTCGGCGGGTTGAGTGGCGCCACCTACACCATCGACCGCGTCGCCCCCAGTGTGGCCAGCGTGCAAGTGCCGGGCAACGGCACTTATGTGGCCGGGCAGAATCTGGACTTCACTGTGCAGCTTGATGAAGCGGCGCAGCTGGATACCAGCAATGGCACCCCGCGCATCGCCGTGACGCTGGACGACGGCACGGTGGCCTACGCCACCTACCTGTCCGGTGCTGGCACTAACGCATTGGTGTTCCGCATGATCGTCGCCAACGGCCAACTGGACACTAACGGCGTGGCGTTGGGCAACAGCATCCAGCTCAACGGCGCGACCTTGCGCGATGCTGCCGGCAACGACGTCAACCTCACGTTGAACAACGTAGCCAGCACCGCTGGCGTGCAGGTGGATGCGGTCGTGCCGGTGGTGGAGTCAGTCGCGGTACCGGCAGGCGGTAGCTACAAAGCCGGTGACGTGCTCGGCTTTACCGTCAACACCAGCGAAGGGGTAGTGGTGGATACCAGTACCGGTACGCCACGGCTGGCCCTGACTGTGGGCGGGGTCACGCGCTATGCCACCTATGTGGCCGGTGCAGCCAACGGCGCGTTGGTGTTCCAGTACACCGTGCAGGCCGGTGACACAGCCAGTGGCGGTATTGCCGTCAGCGGCAGCCTCGACCTCAATGGCGGTTCCATCAAGGATGCCGCGGGCAATGCCCTGAACCTCGATCTGGGCGCTGTGGGCAATACCAGTAACGTGCTGATCGACACCAGCGCACCTACCGCCACCAACATCACTCGCGTCGATGCCAGCCCGAACAACAGTGGTTCGGTCCGCTTTACCGTGACCTTCAGCGAGAACGTCGGCAACGTCGATGCGAGCGATTTCAGCTTGGCCTTCGGTGGCAGTGCCAGTGGCAGCATCGAAAGCGTCACCACCACGGATGGCCGCACCTACAGCGTGAAAGTCAGTGGCCTAGTGGGCACTGGCAGTGTG
>NZ_JACVVH010000130.1:0-252 GCF_016647865.1 Pseudomonas sp. S60
CGGCGAAGCCGGTGCCATGCACCGCGCTGCCTGCTTCGCGGGTGAACCCGCCCCCACAGGATGGGGGTTCACCCGCGAAGGCGCCTGGTCAGGCGGAAGCGCCCAACTGGCCTGGGCGTCGCACCTGGGGCTGCGAGGCGTTGGCGGCTGCGCCTTCTTCAATAGCCTGCTGAATCGCCTTGCGGCGGCGTTCTTCGGCGCGGCGGCTGAAGTACCAGACGAAGAAGGTCACCAACGAGACAGACAGCAGAA
>NZ_JACVVH010000131.1:0-236 GCF_016647865.1 Pseudomonas sp. S60
GCGTTGCAGCCCATCGCGACCTGCGGTCGCTCCTACAGTAGCCGGCGTACATCTCCCCCCGTAGGAGCGAGCGAAGCTCGCGATGGGGCGCCCAGCGCCCCCTGCAACCTGCA
Source organism: Pseudomonas sp. S60 (assembly GCF_016647865.1). NCBI lineage: Bacteria > Pseudomonadati > Pseudomonadota > Gammaproteobacteria > Pseudomonadales > Pseudomonadaceae > Pseudomonas > Pseudomonas sp. S60. The sequence continues at coordinate 114 of NZ_JACVVH010000131.1, forward strand.
ACCCAACGCTGATATCGCCGGGGCTGCGTTGCAGCCCATCGCGACCTTCGGTCGCTCCTACAGTAATCGGCGTACATATCCCCCCTGTAGGAGCGAGCGCAGCTCGCGATGGGGCGCCCAGCG
>NZ_JACVVH010000132.1:0-233 GCF_016647865.1 Pseudomonas sp. S60
CAAAGCTCGCGATGCGCCGCGCGGGCGGCGCTCGGTCTCGCAGGCGAAAAAACCCTAAAGGCGGGCACGTGTATGCGCTCACACCCTGCTCCCGACAATACGAAACGGTCGGTGTGAGGGCCGACGCGGTTTGCGTGATGGCAGCCATGGGCAGGACGTGATTTTTGTGGTGGCGCGCAGAGCGAGCGCCGCCCGCGCGGCGCATCGCGAGCTGCGCTCGCTCCTACGCTTGT
>NZ_JACVVH010000133.1:0-231 GCF_016647865.1 Pseudomonas sp. S60
CCTGTGGGAGCGGGTTTACCCGCGAAGCAGACAGCGCGGTGGAGGGCACCGGCTGCGCCGGTGTTCGCGGCTGAAGCCGCTCCCACAGGTCCCTGCTGGCTCAACGGTTACTTGCAGTTCTGCCAGAGCGAGCGCAGCTCGCCCCAGCCTAACCTTCAAAAACCGTCAGATCGCTCCACACCTGTGGGAGCGGGTTTACCCGCGAAGCAGACAGCGCGGTGGAGGGCACCG
>NZ_JACVVH010000134.1:0-228 GCF_016647865.1 Pseudomonas sp. S60
GTTACTTTTTGCCAAGACAAAAAGTAACCCGCCGTAAGGGCGGAAAGGTGAGTATGCGCCCCTGACGCTTCAGCAGGTCTACTCGATTCAGATGCCCATTCTTTTAAACCACCTAGAATATATATAAGCGGGGGTTTTGATAACGGGGCAGCGTCCATTAGCGAGGTCGACGCTTAGTCACCTTTTCGCCCTTACGGCGAGTCACTTTTTGTCAAACGCGACAAAAAG
>NZ_JACVVH010000135.1:0-227 GCF_016647865.1 Pseudomonas sp. S60
GGCTGGGGGTTTTGCCGTGGCGTATGCGGTGCTTGGGAGACCGAGCGCCGCCTGCGCGGCGCATCGCGAGCTACGCTCGCTCCTACGTTTTTTTCGGGCCAATTAAACTGCCCTAGAACGGCCGTAGGAGCGAGCACAGCTCGCGATGCACCGCGCAGGCGGCGCTCGGTCTCACAAGCGCCGCATCCGCCACTGCTATCACCTCCCGGCCCAAACTTGAATAACCT
>NZ_JACVVH010000136.1:0-226 GCF_016647865.1 Pseudomonas sp. S60
GAACACCTGGGTGCCACCGGTCAGGGTCACGGTCACACCGCCGTGACCAGTAACTGGCAGGCTGCTGTCTTCGCTCACCAGGGTAACGGTGTAGGTGATCTTGCCGCCTTCGGCCACGGTGGTGTTATCCACAGACAGCACCGCGGTGACCTTGCTGATGGTGTCGGTGACGTTGACCGAAGCTGGGCCGCCGATGACCAGGTTCTCGAACGTGGCGTTCGGGACT
>NZ_JACVVH010000137.1:0-225 GCF_016647865.1 Pseudomonas sp. S60
CTGTCACGCCGGGGGTCGCGGGTTCGAGTCCCGTCCGCTGCGCCATCTTCGTTTCAAGGTCCCTAGAACACCTTGAAGCACACATGAAAGAAGCGATAAGCGTTGCTTTCATGCTTACCCCGAGGCCTGTGAGGCGCGAGGTAGACCCAGGTTCAAGCAGGCGCAAGCCTGAGTGATACGCAGCGGTAGTTCAGTCGGTTAGAATACCGGCCTGTCACGCCGGGG
>NZ_JACVVH010000138.1:0-223 GCF_016647865.1 Pseudomonas sp. S60
GTGGTTGTTGATTGGCAGACCATCTTTGTTGGTCAGCGTCACGGTGTAGGTAATGTCGCCGCCTTCGGTGACCGACGAAGTCGCGGTCAATTTGGCGACCACTTCGTCGATGGTATCGGTAACTTTTACCGACGCATCACCACCCAGTTGCAGGTTTTCGAAGGTACGGCCGTCGATGTCTACAGCCGAAGTAATGCCGAGTTTGATTTCACCCGAGTCTTTG
>NZ_JACVVH010000139.1:0-221 GCF_016647865.1 Pseudomonas sp. S60
CCGTAGTGAGGGAACCCCGAAGCGCAGCGTAGGGGCCGGATGACGGGAGCGACCGGTTTTTGGTTCCTTTTTGCCACGACAAAAAGGAACTCGCCGTAAGGGCGAAAAGGTGATTAAGCGTCACCCTCGCAAACGGACTATGCCCATTCTCAACACCCACGCAAAGCAATAAAGCTTCAAGCTTCAAGCTTCAAGCTTCAAGCTTCAAGCTTCAAGCTTCA
>NZ_JACVVH010000013.1:0-115210 GCF_016647865.1 Pseudomonas sp. S60
GTTTGAGCGCCAAGCTATCGTAGCGCTGTGCAACAGCAAGGCATACGCACATCTGCCGCCAAGTCAGATCGTGCCGCAGCTGGCTGACGAGGGCCGATACATGGCCTCAGAAGCGACCTTTTACCGTGTACTGCATGCCGCAGGCCAACAGCATCATCGCTCGCGAGCCAAGAGACCGCATCGTCATGAGGCACCCACCACCTATGCGGCGACAGCCGCTAATCAGGTGTGGTCGTGGGACATCACCTACCTACCGTCACCGGTTCGCGGGAAGTTCTACTACCTCTACCTGATGGAAGATATCTACAGCCGCAAGGCCGTGGGCTGGGAAGTTTACGAGGCAGAAAATGGCGAAAATGCAGCTGCGTTACTGCAGCGGAGCGTGACTCAAGAGAAGTGCTGGTGGCAGCCGCTGGTACTTCACTCGGACAATGGAGCGCCAATGAAGTCTGCGACGCTGCTGACCAAGATGTATGACCTGGGCATCACGCCTTCTCGTGGCCGGCCACGCGTCAGCAACGACAATCCTTACTCTGAATCACTGTTCAGAACGCTGAAATACTGTCCTCAATGGCCACAGAGTGGATTTGCCAGCCTGGAGGATGCGCGTATCTGGGTGAGAGATTTTATGGCCTGGTACAACACTGGGCATCGTCATAGCCGAATCCGCTTCGTGACACCGGCTCAACGCCACGAAGGAAAAGACCGGGAAATCCTGGCTCGACGCGATGCGATTTATCGCCAAGCCAGAGACAAACGACCCGAACGATGGTCGGGTATCACCCGCAATTGGAGCCCCATAGGAACGGTGTATTTGAACCCTGAAAGAACGCTGAATGTGGTGACGAAGGTCGCGTAGCACGACGGCGGACGCGACAACTACCTTGAAAAACGCCGAGCGCGTTGCGTTTGCTCAAATATTTGTAGGTGCTACGCGTAAGTAATGCAAATTGTAGCCAACCTTACGAACCTAGTGGGCAAGTGCGCAGTCGAGCGAGGTTTCCCCCACTCCGACTGGCCGCTGATTATCGATTCAGCCCATCGCGCAGCCACTGGCCCCTGTTCAATTACAGGATCAGGGCCTTGGCCCACTCGCGAGGGCTGCGGTAGTCGATGTCTTCTAGCGCCTCTATTTATTTCGGTTCAGACCTTACTCCCTACGGTCGTAGATGCGGCACCGCAGCATTGAAAAGCCCATTCGACTTCTTCAAAGCTGACGACTCGGCGAGGTCGGGTCCGCTGGCACAATCCATGACTTCAACGGACCTTCTTCCTCGTTTGTAAGGCTTGACATAACCCCCCATAGACTATTCGAGCAGTTCCTTCACTCTCTGGTGGGCACCGGACATATCTGACCGGAGCAAATACTCATTCAAGGTCAGATGGCCATCCACGCCTTTCGCTAACGCCACGTCATGCACAAACTCTGGTGTGTGAATAAGCCCAGGGAAGCAGCCGACTGCCAGGCTTCGACCGTTACGCTGCACCATCATCGGCACTGACTCCATGGCATCGAAACTACAGTGGTAACCGTCTAGTTCGAGGCTGGCGCGCAATTGCGACAGTGTCTGCCACTGCTCCTCTAGGGACGCACAGCCGGGCGATACGCCATCCACTGCATACTTCAATAGAGTCGCTCCGAGATGCCTGTCGAGACGGCTCTGCAGGTGTTGATTGTGGAAGTGATTCAGACACTCAGTGCAGGACGTTTCACAGTCGCAGCTTTCTAACAGTTCGCGTGTTGCCTCTAGGATCTCCACGATGTGCCGGGCTGCAATCTCAGCGTACCCTGCTCCTCCTGAAAGAGTGTCATACAGGAAGACTTCCAGCACACGCGCCTCGCCTTGGACTCCGGGGTCGATCCTGAAGCCCGAGCCGAACTCTGAGGGGTCGAGGTCCAGTTGCGGGTGACGACTTGCCGCCAGCCTGAGTGCCTCGGCAATTGAGTGAAGAGAATCTTCAAGGATTTGTAAGGTCACGACCTCGGCCGTATTCGTAACCAGCGGCGCTTCAACTTTCAACCTGAGTAGTAGCAGGTCTGTCTTGAAATCATGGCCAAGAAGGACCTGTTCAAAGCGTCCGGAGCAATGTGTCGGCGTACCTTTCGGAGCCACCAACTTGTAGGGCCGGTCATGTGCGCTGGGATGAGCGCTGCGATCAGACACAGATGCGTGGCCGCATTCAACGCATACAGAGAAGCCACCAGATTCGGCCCCTTCAATACCTCTGTTTACTGTCACCAGCGTCTGGTCAACCGCATGGGTAAAACTCGCGCTAGACCCACAGGGGTGGAAGGACAACTCGTCTGGGTTAACAGGCTGTGGAAATTGCGCCATCGTTGCGAAGGTGATTTCCTGCTCTCGATCGTTTTCAGGTAAGTCCTCGGCTTTTTCCGGGCCGAACACTTCCGGCAAAATCATCATCTCTGCGGCAAGTACTCCGCCGCATACCGGACATGGATCTTTAGGATCAGAGGGCATATTGGGGTTGCGGACAAAAGTGCAGGTTTTGCAATGAACATGGCGTTTGGCATTTTTGAACAGTGGTGCCGCCCGGTTGATCACATTAGCTGGCAGGTCGGCGAAGACCCCACCGGATCGATAGGTATGTCGATCAATCACGATCAGCCTTCCTGGGGCATATTCACTCAAGGCTTTGCTGATCGACTGCTGCGGACGTTGAACAGTCTGAATTTCTAACCTGCCATTTATCTTGGTCAAGCTCTCCACCAAGAAGCTGCACAAATTCGTCGGAAACGCATAGGTAGGCAGCAATCCGTGGTGGAAGAGAAACTCCAGCAATTCTTTTTGCTCGATTTCAGCGTCGGAAACATTCCTGTCATCGTCATTGACCTCATCTGACTCCTGCTTCCCGCTCTCGTCGACTTGACTCAGCGGCTGTTGCGGTAACTGCGCCGCTAATTCATGAAGCCTCTGCATCAAGCCGCGAACGGTCTCTTCGAGCCACTCCAACAAGGTAGCCCCTTGGGTATCGAGACTCGGCGGGAGCCATGCCAGCACGGACTGTTTTAAAGGGCCATTGTCCTGAAGTACCTTACTCGTGATCCAAGCCTTGAATTGCTCGAGATTAAGCCCGGAGTCGTTACCGCCAAAAAAGAAATCATGGGTCGCACCCAGTGCCTTTTGCAGCAATGCCGTCTTGGATGATGGCAGAACCGGGTTCTCGGCCATGACCTCATGGAAGAATGTCTGGAACAGATAGGCGTGGACGTGACGACGAGCAATCTTAGCGTTATCGACCTTAATCTCGGGCGTGCGTGGTGGTCCGGCCACTATGTGCCGAGGATTAAGGAAATAGTGACTGTCGTGCGGTCCGTTTTGTGAATAGGTCACCACCGTGGAAACGGATGCGCCTCGGCGCCCTGCGCGCCCAGCGCGTTGCTGATAGTTTTCTCGTTGAGGAGGCACGTTGCGCAGAGCAACCGCTACCAATGAACCGATGTCAACGCCTACCTCCATGGTAGTCGTGCAACTGAGTACATCAATCGGTCGGTCGCTAGTATCGATCAGCACATCTTGGAAACGAAGTTCATAAAGCTCCGTGGTCGCATGCACCTTGTTACGATCACGATTCGACAACTGTGCTGTGTGCTCTTCCACGTTGAGATTGGAGAGCCTCGCACCCGGCTGCAATGCTTCCCACACCGGTTCGCGCCAGAGCCCTTTGCGGGCAGTTAAATACTCACTCCTCGCAGGATCCACAAGCGTGGCACGATCACTCCCGCACGCCAGGCAAATTTTGCCTACTAACGCGAGCGGTGTAACCGCTGTGCACTGACCGCATTGCGCCCAGACGTGATTGAGGTCCACCACCAAGTTAAGTGAGTTAGGCGACAGGAACCAGGCACCGTTTTCCTCGTCGGCTAGATGGTTGCGCAGCGTCGCTTCGAGTAGGTCTAGCGTTGTCATTTGACCGGGCAGATGGGTGGCGAGCGCCTCTCTCAGCGCTTTATCAAACTTGCCGTTGCTGCCCCACGATGGTTTTCCATAGCCCGCCGCTTTGACACGCAGGATACGATCAATCGATTTATCGAACGCAAATTCCTGCAGCAGCATTTCTATCCAGCCAATAGTGAGTGCTCGCAGGTCCTGGTCTGCGAGTGATACACCCGACGCGACGAGATCCTGCTTGATTTTCCTCAGCTTGGTGTTGACTGGCTCGACATAGCCAATGGTTGTCCCTGTCAATGAGTAGTAGCTGCTGCACAGCAACTTGAGCAAAGCGATGCGATAGCGTGCTGGCAACTCCGGAGGTAGACCACTTTGTTGAAGTGCCTCTTCCAAATCGGAGTCGCAATCGCGTTTGTATAGGGCAATAGCGTCGGCGACCTTGCGCGCGTCAACGCCGTCAAACAGCGGTAGATCAAATTCGGTGAGCACGGCTAGAAAACCGGTGTAAAGCACTTGCGTAGGCCTTGGCTCCCGCGAAATATCTCGCAGTTTTTGGCAGGCTAAGGCAATAGCTTGCCTAAATACATCCAGTTCTATGTCGCGAGGAATGTCTCGTGCCAGGCGAGCCGCTTTCTGACGGCCGTCCGAAAAGATAAGGACCTTGCGCCCACCGTTTGGATGGCGGGCATCTACGACCCTGCTCTCTGGTTGCCTGGCCATCTGGGTTCGAACCAGAGTAGTAAACGGTGCCTCCCCCTTGGTGATGTGGTCCATGATCTTTGAGGGTTCATCTTTACCGTTGCGAATCCTTCGCGTGCAGACGGGGCAATTATCGAAGGTAATCGGCTCCCCCATCGGTGTTTTGTCCGGCACTCGCACCCTGCGAAACCCGTCGACCCCTTCCTGGCTGATCGAGCTCATGATACCCGTCGAAATGTGCAGCCATTTGTCGCGGTGACGGCTCCGGGGATGTGTCGTTTCCTCGACAAAAATATCTACTGGCATCAGCGCCGCCGTGCCCGATTCGGAGAACGGGCCATTGGGTTGGTGCCAAACGAAATCCATCTCTGCGTTCACGTAGCCGCGTAAGAAGGCTGCACCGCAGTCACGATGGGTAAGAAATTCAAACACTCGACCTTTGGACTCGCAGTTGCATTGCGTCGAGGGCTTGGTTCGCAAGCTTCCTAAGACAGTTGCGCCCTCGTGGTTCCCATGACGGCTGGAACAATTCGGATCGATGCATGCATAGAGGCCCGGCAAGCCGCGGTGAAACAGATGGAGTCGCGTCGGTAATAAAACCCGGCCATCTGCAAGTCGTTGGGCGTGGCTTCCCAGCGCCAGCAGCGCATCGGTAGCCTTTTCTGAGCGGTTGTCCTGCGTCCGACCGAAGAGTTTTTCGCTGAGGTCATCAAGCTTTTCGGCTTTGCCTGAGACCAGATCGATCAGCCTCTCCAAGGGACCAAATCCGGTGAGGTTCTCGAATAGCCAGTTCCGCAAACCGGCGTGATCGGAGCCTTGGAATGGGGCCCAGCCGAGGGCTCGAGCCAGGTCATTCAGCGCACGCGTCGCCGATGATAGGTCGTTTGCCGCGCGCTGGAATGCAGGCAGATCCAAGGCGGCGAGCGCTTGGATCTGCTCATCGGTGATGCTGCGATCACCAGACCGGGGCTCATGGGTACCTTGAATGACGCGAAGACGACGCGGCGAGCTTTCCAACAACCCGGTCAAATCACCGGCAAACCGCCTACCGTTTTCAGCCGCAGCAGCCTCACTACCCAGGCTCGCGCTGGTCAGAATGCAGCGCATGCGCTCGCGTGGAATGTCCAGGCGGGCGCAGAGCCGGCGAATCAGCAGCGCAACCTCTGCCCCGCCCGCTCCGCGGTACATGTGGGCTTCATCGAGTACGAGAATGAACTCGTTGCGAACGTCGTTTTTCAACCAGTCCTTGGTCTGCTCGAAGATGTCACGCTCGATGGGGCGCATCAGCATGTATTCGAGCATTGAATAGTTGGTGATTAGCAGTTCGGGACAACGCACCTGCATTTCGTCACGTGTCATCAACTCACGGTCGCCAGGCTGCGTGAGGAGTCGCCCTTTCCAGTTTTTGGAAATGAATTCTTTGCCCTGCCGCTTACCTGACGAATAAGTTTTGGTCTGTACGGTGTCATCGGCATAAAAGCCGACGAGATCTTTGCTTGGCCAGCGCCCGATTTTAGCCAGTTCGCCTTGTACTGCCGGGACGTTGGCGACCTTTTTGTAGAACTGTTCGAACAGTGGCTTGATGAAGCGTTCATCGCGGCTACTTTCCCGCTTGCCTGGGTAAGGCGTGCGCCCTGTATAACTGCCAAAGCGAATCGGGAACGTCCGGCCCTGCTGCAGGATACCTGCCGCGTCGGTGTTGCCAAATATGCGTCGGATTCGCGCCAGTTGATCATTGACCAGCGCGTTCATGGGATACAACAGCATGGCCCGGCACCCGGGCATTGATGCGGACTTTGGCCGCTCTGCTCCCTCAATCGCCAAGGAGCCAATTACTGGCATCAGAAAACTCTCGGTTTTTCCTGAGCCCGTACCAGTGGCGATGACTAAGTCCGCCGACTCATCACCCAAGAATGCGGTCAGCGCCTGCGACTGATGCTCATACGGCTGGGGATAAAGCCCCAAGCCCATCCCGGACAAGTCGCTCAGTACTGAAGCAGCCGCCGGCGGGATGGCCAAGTGCTGATAAGCTTCACCGGTTTTATAGACTTGGGTGGCCTCCACGTACGGGGCCTGGGCGATGGTTGCATTGGCTTGCAAAAGCGCGTGGCGCTCTCTGACCAGTCCTTCATCACGGATGTGATATTGCGCCTCGATGTATTGACGCAAGCTTTCGGTGAGACTTTTCGCGGTCTCATGCACCCCGACCGCCTCTGCCATGGACGTGCTGTTCATCAGGTCCTTCCTTGTGCGCCGCCGCGCTCGACTAAAACAATGCCTAATCCATCGAGCGCACTGCGCACGATGGGGAATGTCTCGACTGGTATCACATGAATTTTCAACCCGGCATGATCACCCTCGGCTTTAGGTAATTCCCAGCCGAGCAGCAGTGCTTTTGCCTGCTCTGGCGGAAGCCGGCGATACGATCGCAAGGTCACAAACCGAGGGGAACTTTCTATTTCCATCCTATAAGGCCGACCAGCTTGGAAATCCAGATAAAAGCGCAGGCGACGTGCGTCTGCTGCCTCGATGGATGCCAATTGATCAAGCCGGCCGCAGTGAAACTTGCCAATGAAATAACTCACTATATTCTCGGTCCGACACTTGCCCAGAAATTGCCCGGAGGTGCTGGGCTGACTCACCAGCTCAGACCAACGTCCCTGCACATACATGGATACGGGCGCGAGATCCGTTGGACAAGAGGTAAAACGCCTGGACGCTTGCATGAGAAAGCGAGAAGACCAGGTCGCCAGTCCCTCAAGAGGCGCACCGATCCATTCGCTCGGGTCGACCACATCCAGCCATCCCGCGCAGTGTGACGTAGGTACGACCCGTACTCGCCCCAATCCCCTGGCCTTAAAGCTTCGCGGGAAACGCGGTGAAGGTCCGCCTCCCAGTACAACCGCGTAGCCGTCCTGCGATCTGATCGCTCGAGGAGGAGCAGGCAACCACCCTTTCTCAACCCGAACCAAATCGCCGATCTGCCCTAGGCTGTCGAGAATGCTCAATACGCCAGGTTTGGCCTCCGTATCATCTAGCATGCCTGACCAGAATGGCCCAAGGTGTTTGCGGACCAGGCTGGTCAGGCTGAGTGAAGCCGCAGGTGTCCACGCGCCGCGATTTTCGGTAGGCATCGCGCGTAGGAAGCAGGCAGCCCGGAGGCATTCCGCAATAGCAGCGATCCGCAGACCTTCGCCCTGGGTCGTGCAACCTAGGCCCTTGGCCAAGATGCTTTGTGCCTCCTGCCGGGACAGTGCCTGCCATCTCATCTAGGCTCCCTCGAAATGCGAAGTTTCAGCCTGATGTTGAGCCATGAGCTGCTCTGCCAGGCGGGCTAAATCTTCGAACGGACCGCCTGTACTTTTTGCCCAAGGCAGTGCCCATGCCGTTAAAAGGGCATACAGATCCCCTTCCTCGCTGCCTCCTGCAGCAGTCCGTAAGCGCAGATAGGCTCGTCCGGCGCATCTTCTCCAAAGGTTGCCCGGCTGGAAGCCCGCCTCCTCGAGCAGCCCCTCCAACTCCGCTAAGAGAGCGCCGGACTTGCCGCTGTCGAAACCCTCAAGCTGGTCCCATGACTCTTGCGCGAGATGACCATGCTTCAGATTGATCAAACGGGAATTCACGCCACGCATGGGAAGCACATCGGTATCGAAAACCGGGCCGAGTTCGGCAAGTGTGCCACCGTCGGGAAATGCTGCGGGCCCCAGGGCCCACGAGGCGACCAGCGCAAGTCGGGGATAGACGTACATGGCTAATTGACGGCGGGTAATCACCTCGCGAATGGCTGAGCCATAGACTTCGAAGGCGGAGCGATTTGCACCTTTCAGGGCCAGGCAACCTGAGGTCTCCCCCACTATTTCCAGACATTCCGCCGCTGCCTCATCCGAGACAAGGCCTACAGGCACGCGCCACTCGTGGTAAGTTGATCCGCCCACGGCCGCGGCCAGTGCATCAGCGACCACGTCCGCCAACGACCCGGTAAACTGGATCAACTGACCGGCGGCGAGCGCGGCTATGAGTTGACGCGCAACGGTCAGTGCTGCCCCCTTTACGAAGCCGCACGCTTGCAGGTTGTTGGAGATCAAATCGCATGCGGTCTCCACGCTTAGGATTTCGACAAGAGGCCCCTGAGGCTCTGCTTCAAACAGACGAACTTGTGAGGCAGGGGGTGACTCGCTCCTTTCTGTGCCAACGCTACATTGCAAGGTTTCCAGGCGTTCTGACAGCCGTGCTACTGCCTCTGTGGTCTCCACCCAAGCCGTTTCGCGTGCTGTGATGGGCTTCAGCCGCTTTTCGATCGCACTGAGGTGTGTCGCCATCTCATCCCAAGCACCTGATCGGTCAGACAGCATCTTCACTGCTTCGCTCAAAGATCTAAAGTTGTCTTGCGCTGCTTCGGCGGAAGAGCCGACGCGAATGGCGTTCTCTTCCAGTGCGCGGACGGTCAATACCAACTGCTCATCCGCGGCAAGGAGGCGCTCTGTCAGTGCGCGAAGTTCGGCGAGGTCGCGCGTGGACTCTGTGGCGCGCTCGCTGACGTCACCCAGTTCCTCAGCCAGGTTGTCATCCTTCAACCGAAGTGCATTGATCTGCTCGACAAAAGCATCAGCTGTCACTTCAAGGCTTTCAACGCTGTCCTCTAGGGCGCCGACGCGATTCGGCAAGGCTTCAAACAGTCGATCACGCGCCACTATGGCCGCAGTGCGGAATTTGCTCAGTTCTGTCTGAGTGTCGGCGTGGTCAGCGAACCCACTGAACGTGATCAAGCGCTCTACAGTCTCGCGCGGGGCATCCGGGAAACGTTCAAAGAGTTTGGACAGAAAAAGCGGCCCCGCATCATTAGCGGGCGGCAATTTGTCACCTGCGGGGAAATCTTTATGCAGATGATGTCTCGCCCACTCTACCCAGAAATTGGCGAAGGCCTTCCAATCGGCTTCACTCTTCTGGCCACCCAGCGGATGCAATAGATGACTGATGAGTCGCTTTTGCTTGGCTTTGAAGTCAGTTGGCGTCCCTCTGCGAAAACCATCAATGGCGGTCATACGGTCATAGGAGGACTTTCGACAGCTATGCGGTACTTCCTCAAAGAACTCGGTAAGAGACTGCTGGTCGAACGCCGAGATCCGAGCTCTGGCCTCCTGGCTGTAGTAGTAACTCATGGCGAGACACTTTTCCCTGAAGATTTGACCTCAAAACCGCAGGCGATAACGTCCTTGATCAAGGCACGATAATGCGGAATTAGCGGAGGTTTTGGTTGGAGGGCGCCGAACGCGTTAACCAACTGGTCATCGTCGGCGCCCATGTGGATCGGCGCAGTGCACTGTAATTGCGTCATAAAGCTCCGCAGCCGCGTGCGTATGGATGGTCCGAGACTTGGCGCAGCGATGTCCGGCGAGCACTGTGCGCGACCACGCAAACGCAGCCTGCCGAACCCGCCTAGGTCGAGGTCAACGTAGCATGCAGCATCAATCAGGCCGTCAATCACGACCGCTTGTAGTTCTGGCGTAAGCAGGCGCTGATGTGGATTGTGAGGCGCGCTCATATCACTCGCTGCCAGCTCGTACTTGAGGCCAGTGGCAGCGCGTTCAAGGTAAACATAGCCTGACGCACCTGAAGGCATTGCCATGTATTCCAGTCTCATCTGATTGAGCCTGGTCAAGGCGATGCATTCCTTGCATCGGGATCCTTCGAAGGGCACGACCAAGCGCACGCCGGCTGTGTTAGTGAAAGCCACCTCCACCCCTGGCAAATCGATCGCAGTGTCGACGTTGAAGGTCGTCGATATGTATTTTTCAATCTCCGACGTACCAGCGTTGGCCACGTGGAACTGCTGACGGCCGTCAGGTATCAAGGCAAACAGTGCCGGATCTCGATCCACCCCTGTTGCCGAAAGCCGATTCTGCCCGCTCAGCAGTAACATGGTTGGCCCATTAGCGGTTTGCCCCACCGGCATCCCCCGGGCTGTGAGGATGATTGCGGTAGAGCCAACGCATTCGGCGGAATTCAAGCTGGAGCTCTGGGTCAAGAACGGCCAGGCGATTGAAATACTTGGCACGACCCCATTGACGGTCAAGCCCGTCAAAGACTCCAGCCATTCTGCGCAGGCATCGGACGGTGCCGTGGGCACTGTAATAAGAGCTAGATTCCAACCCTCACGGCTTTGAAATTTGTCAGGAACTAGTTCCTCTGGAAAATTTAGGTTCTCCGGTGCCTTCCACAACAGCGCGTAGCTGCCGTCCTTTCTGAACTCCTGGGCCCTTGGAAAACCCGGCGTTCTGTCACCCGCCAAGGCCGTGAATACTGCGGCTCCGAAGGTGGGCAATCCGTGACAGGTTCGCTCTACTCCATCGGTAAAATGCCGATCTGGGGTGCCTTGGAACGACACGATGCGAAAACTCTCCTGCGACAGTTCCGCAGTCACGCGGCGGCCGTTCGGCATTCCGCGCATATCGATCTCTTGAAGAATCCCATTGCCTACGTCTAGGGTGAAACTCGCGTCGCAGGGCCGACAAGACGGTAGTGTTAGTTCCAGATACCAGGCAGCGCGGTTTCTCCCTCTCTCAATTTTCAGCCGTAATTCCATACTACGCATGGGTCGCGCCGACAATACGAGCCCGGCTCCATGCTGACCGTGCAGGCCGGGCACAAAATTATCGCACTGTGCCGAGCCGAAACCTGGCCAATGAGCAAAGCACTTTTTCTGCTTAACCCCTGCGCGATGTAATACCTTTGCGCGACAGATCGGGCACACATAACGGCCCTTGCGTGTAGCCTGCTCTGCTGACTCAATCTGATTGGTTAACGTATTGACGGCATAATCCAAGGCCTGCCTCCTTGCATCCCTAGTGTCCGATAGCTTGCGTCATCCCGTTATCCAACTGGAGTTCGCGGCGCAGCAATTGTGCTTGGCTTCCAAACAAAGAAATCAGGTCCGATGACCGCCACCGCCGGTAATCGGGGAAGTTAGCGGCCCGTTGGATAACCCAGCGATCCAGCGCCAGATCAGCGATTTGCTTCACTGTTTGAAGCGAGCGGATATCCGGCTTACCCTTGCCGGTTTGTAGGATCTTCGTTGCATTGGTCGCCAGTTGGCAGATAAAGACTTCGCGCTGGATGCCGTGACGCATCAGATCATCCTTGAAACCAAGCGCCTTCAGGGCTGCACGGGTAGTGCGCAATCGCCAATTCGGTCCTTGGCCGTACGCGTGATGATCAGCATAGGTATGATCAATGTGGCGCAGATAGTCACGCAGTTCCACGAACAACCAATCAGGAATATGGAAGTGTCCCCAGCCACCGGTGTAGCCGATTGATTTGAGATACTCTGTGCCATTGATTTTTAGACGATTGTATACCGAAGAACGGCCCATCGAAGACGTGGTGATGACGGCCATCAGGCGCGCTCGCTTCTCCTCCTGAGAAATTATGCCCGTGGTAGCTCCGTAGGCATCGGCGAAGTCGTTGTAAAGATCACGGCTGCGAAGCAGGCAAGCAATCAGTTTACCGCAGAGCAAGGAGTTGTAAGGTGGGAGCGCTCCGAGGACATAGGCATCCATGATGTTGACCAAGCGCGCGCCTCGATCATGCGAGTTCCAACCGATGAATTTGTCCCGCACGCCCAGGTTGAATACAGGATCACCCACGGCGATGATGCCGATTAGTTTGCCATTGGATTGATCCCACACCAGGTAGCGCAACCGTCTGCCGAAGCCGCTGGACACCGGGACTGACCACGAAAGTGATGCCAGACGGAATAAGTCGCTCTGCCAAGTGCCCGACGAAACCCGCTCCAGGGCAGGGGAAATTTTCTTGGGAATCACCTCAGTACCTGAGGCGAAATATTGCATCAGTTTCGCACCCGCTCGAGCTACAAAGTTGCTGCTGGCGATGAGGCGCTCCTCTCGTTGAGCTCCATGCAATGTCCGGATCGCATCCTTGTCATTGCCGGGCGCGCGCAAGGCGCCCTCATCGGTCCTGGTAAAGCCCAGCGTATGCAGGTGCTCGCGAAGTTTTCGCTTGAGGTTGGCTTCCCTCGGATTAACACCCGCGATAATGATGTTGCCCTGTGACATCTGCGGCTTCCTGCTCACTGTCATGCTGCATTCAATATCAAAGTTTTTCATTGACGCATGCCACGGCTCATACGCTGTGCACCTGGAACGCGATGCCAGTGCACGCCTGGGAAAGTTCCGAAAATAGCCTGTCGTGCGGGCTGAGGTCGGTGATGATATGGGCAACTGTCAGCGAACCCAGTTGCTGTGCCGCCTGCAACCCCTGCATGAAAAGCTCCACGCTTTCACTGCCGGAAAAGGAAGTCTCGTCAAGGGCATCCACGTCCATCACTACAGGTGCTTCGTCGGCCAACCAAATGATGTGCGAGGCAGTGCCGAATCGTTGTTGCATTAGTGCAATTTTTTCCCGCAGTTGAGTCTGCACACTGGCCATACTTGCCGACCCATCGATAACCAGTACCGGCATGGGCTGTACAGCATAAGCAGAAAACGAGGTCAGCACCGTCTCAAGCGCGAACTCGAGCTTATGGTGCGTTTCAGGCTTGAAGTCATCAACCAAGGTATAAGCATGCGCAAAATCGACGTGGTCATAATTGACCAGGACCAGTTCACCATCTGCTGCGATGGCGTCGCTGTAAGAGGCGGCTACGCCATCAAAGTAACGTTTCTTGAGTACTTTCAGCGCAACGTCGTCCGGCATCTTGTGCTGCTTGCACTCAATAATCGCAGCCACATCATCAGGCTTAATTCTAGCCTGGGCTCCCCGCACCACAACGATATCAGGATGCACTGTCTGTCCAGTTCGGCGTTGATAGGTTGGTTGATACACGATCTGCCCCAGCGGGTCGCTTTTGCGTTCGGCAATCACCGCGCTGCGTCCAAGTTCCAGGAGCGACGCGCCGGTGGGCGAACGGGTCAGTTCGAACCCGCGACTTTCAAACAAACTAAGCGTGGTAACCAAACACCAGAGTTCGTAGATTTGCCAGCGTTGGCGCCAGAAAGGTAAGCTAAGGATATCTTCCGGGGTGAGTGCTGGAGTGCATTGGTCCAACTGCTGCCGCAAATCGAAGAACGCGTTGGCATGCCACAGCGGCTGGTCACGGATGGCCCACAGCTTGGCGATTACATCTTTTGTTCCCCAGTAACCGCAATCATTCAACCCCTGCGCTAAGACCAACTCACATAGGTCGTATATTCTTGAGGCGACACCTGTGCTGAGTGCCCCTCGCGGTTTACTGGGAAGTTCGGAAGGCCATTCGGGTAACTGGTAGTTCCTGCATGCATCCGCGAAAGCGTTGCTTAGGGTATTGAACGATTCTGCGGGCGGTAACTGCATTAGCAACTGACGGTAGCGCCGGAAGGCCTCAAAGTTGATCGTGATGCGCTCACCGTGGAGATTAAAGTTCCAACTTATATCGAGTGCATCCCTCGAGGTCTTAGTCAAGGTGCGTTCGCAATAACGCCAGATGCCTTCAAACATGACCGAGAGCGGCTCAAGTGTTTCCAACATTGCCATCAGATACTGTTGGGCCGTGATGTTCTTGCTTTCCCCAGAGCTGATAAAGCTTTCATCGGGAACACCCAACTTTTCCGCTAAGCGCTGCAGTAGTGCTTCATCACGTGGATGTTTGCCATACCCCTGCGCCACTGCGAAGTTTTTCGCGTACCAGAGCTGCTGATGAATCTCGGCGCAAGTCTGTATCATAACTATCTTCCCTGAACGTTCGTGCGGGCGCTAGCCTAAAGCTTACGAGTGGCATTACGCCAGCTTTTTGTGCCTTCAACTCCTGCCCTTCCGCCCAACGGTGCGCTGCCCGCCCTCACCGTCGACCGCTCGGGGTCCACCAGCGCGAGCCCATTCGAGACTGGCCACTGAACACGTCAGCGCCAGCCTGTATCCCGTTCCCAGGCACCGAACGTCGACCAGTGACCCACTCAGTCATACTTAGTCGTTGAGGGCCTCGGCACAAGCGGCACCCTAGAGGCGCTGCCCTGCTTCCGACTACCCCGCCAGGGAGGCACACTGAAGTTCAGTGTGCACCACCTTGATAGCTGTCAGAAATCGCCAGTCTAGATCGCGCATCCCACTGAGGGTATCGGGGGGTATTTTGGGGGGTACATTTCTGCTTTTGCGAAAAAGAAATGCCGCCCTAGGGCAATGTCCAAATGTTTTTTGGCGATCCTGACAGTCTTTAAGGGCTTCGGGAATCCCTGTGAGCTGATCATTTCTGCCTTTCCTAGCCTCAGAGAGCCATTTACTTCCAGCGAATTGCTACATTTGGGGCAAATTTGAGGGCATTCTTTCGTGGTTTTAAAAGAATGCCCTAACCGAAAATGCTCAGCGCTTTCGGTAATCTGCCGACCACGCTGTTCATCTTAGGGATCGTGTTCCTGGAAATGGTGTAACTCATCCTGCGGTGCTATTGAGCTTCCTCCCCGCCTATGCTTGATCAGCAGAAAACGAAGATTGACCACGTAAGGATTATTCCTCGCCATCCGATCAATACATTCGGGAGAACACTCATGACTGCCATCCACGAAATCTCAACGCTTACCTCGAAGGGGCAGATCACACTGCCCAAATCCGTTCGCCAGCTTTTGGGCATTGACACTGGTTGCAAGATCGCATTCGACGTACGCGGGGGTGAAATCGTGGTCAGCCGCGTCGAAACCACCCACGAAGACCCTGCCATCGTTGCATTCCTGGGTTTGCTGGAGGATGGTATCCGAAGCGGACGCAACCTCACCACCCTGCCGGAAGACTTGGCGCAAACCATGCTCGCCCACGCAAACCACCCTGTAAACCTGGACGAAGATATTGATGGTGAGATCGCGCCTCTGATGCTGCTAAATGGCTGGGTCGTCTCACCCCTATCTTCGGGATGAAACCCGTTAATTCGACTCAACGGGACACTTGAAATCGTCTCCCATAAAAAAAACCAACAATTCGTAACTGTTCATCTGACGCAATAAAAAATGGACGGGGCGCTCGCGCACCCCTTTCAAACTCAGGCCCCGAATACCGGATAAGAGGCTTGTTCGATTGCCGCCATGGCTTGAACCTTCGTCATCAGGCCGGACTCCTCCATGATTTCCAGCAAAGGCCGGCCTTCTTTCACCGACTGGCGTGCGAGCTTGCTGACGTTGGCGTAACCCAGCTGTGGAACCAACGCCGTAGCGACCGCCATCGAGTCTGTCAGGTGCTCCAAATTCCGCGCTTCGTCGGCAACAATCCCGGCAACGCATTTTTCGCGGAAACGCTGGATACCTTGAGTCAGCAGGGTGATGCTGTCGAACACGCGAGAGGCGACCACGGGCTCGAAGTGGTTGATCTCTAGCTCACCGTACTGCACAGCCTGTGCTACCGCGACATCGTTGCCAATGACTGCGAAGCTAAGTTGGATCATCGACATTGGCAGAACAGGGTTCACCTTGCCTGGCATGATAGAAGAGCCAGCCTGGGCTTCAGGTAGCTTCAGCTCACCCACGCCGCCGACCGGGCCCGATGAGAGCTTGGTCAAGTCGGCGGCGATTTTGGCCAGTGAGGCGGCACAAGTACGCAGTTCGCCCGAAACGCGGCCGAACACATCCATGTTCTGCATCGCATCGAAGGGGTTGGCCGGGGCTTGGTAAGCGACACCGGTGATCTTTGCCAGATGTTGGTAGACCGCCGCACGATAAGCCTTGGGCGCCCCAAAACCGGTCCCAATAGCAGTACCGCCCAACGGCAGCGTATGCAGTTTTTCGCGCACTGCACCCAACTCATCGGCGAGGCGATGAGTCAGCGAGGCATAGCCTGAGAACAGCTGGCCCAGACGCATGGGCTGCGCATCTTGCAGGCAAGTACGACCAAGATGAAGGATGTCGGCAAACTGCGTGGCTTTGGCGTCGAACACCTGGGCCAGCAGCCGTACTTCGTCTATCAGCCCAGCGAGCATGGCGTGAGTCGCGACTTTCAGCGCTGCGGGGTACACGTCATTAGTCGACTGCGAGATATTGACGTGGTCGTTGGGGTGGACCACCTCGTAGCTACCCGCAACATGACCGAGCAACTGCTGGGCGCGGTTGGCAATGACCTCGTTGAAGTTCATGTTGGTCGAGGTCCCGCCGGAGCCTTCCAGTAGGTCAACGATCAGCGAATCGTCACACTCTCCTGCGATCAGCGACTGGCAGGCTCGGGCAATGGCTTCAGCCTGGGCGTCCTGAATTACCCCGCAATCAAGGTTGGCCAACGCTGCGGCCCACTTGCATTGGGCGAAAGCATCGCGAAAGGCCGGGTAATGAGCGACGGTCAGCGGAGACACCCGCAGGTTGTCGAAACCGCGTACGCTATTGACCCCGTACAGTTTGTCAGCCGGGATCTGCACAGCGCCTACATAATCTTGCTCGACGCGCACGTCGACATGGTCAAAAGTACTCACGGGTATTCCCCTCATCGATATTCACTAAAGCCTCTACCCCTTTGCCCAGCGCCTTGAGCCGCGGCAGGAAGGAATCGAGGATGACGGCACGGGCCGACTCGCAGGCATCTGCGAAGAAGGCGCCGTATTCATTACGCCTGGCCACCAGGTACAACGAGCGCTCTAGGCTCAGCTCGGGGGCGAGGTGAGCGGTGACGTTGTCCACCCAGGGCATGGCCTGGAGGAAGCACATCGGGCTGGTCACCGCCCAACCGATGCCTTCGGCGACCATGGCAGTCAGGGCGTCGGCGTTATCCAGTTCCAGGCGGTTGGGCACACGCACATTGAGGCCCCGCAGATGCCGGTCGATCTGCAAGCCAACTTGCGAGTTGCGGTTGAAGCGCACCACAGGCAGTACGTTCGCCATCGCCCGCACATCGTCCAGACTATTCAGTTGTCTGCCGGCAGATTTCGGGGTGATCACAAAATAGCGCTCAGTTAGCAGGCGATAGCGGATCACACCGTTTGCATCCATCAACGGGTCGCTGGTCACGATCAGGTCGAGATCACGCCGCAGTAACGACTCTCCTTGTTGCGGGCTCAGTCCCGTACGCACCGATAACTGCGACACTTGGTTGAGCAGATGGCGAGTGAGCAGGGAACCACAGGTGGAGGCGAACGAGTCCACCAACCCGAGGCGTAGGTCGGGTTTGACGCCGCGACCGGCATCGAGCACCTGAGCCTTGAGGTTCATGAGCTCCTCACTGAGCAATGCGCCTCGATGGCGCAAAGCCAGTCCGAAAGGGGTGAGCGCCAGAGGGCGGGTCGTGCGGTCGACCAGCACCACACCGAGCTCATCCTCCAACTGGCGAACCATCTGCGACACCCCGGACTGCGAGATACCCATGCGATTGGCTGCACCCGACATGCTGCCCTCCTCTGCCACGGCGATGAAAACCTGGACCGCATGCATGTCGATCAGTCGGTTGCTGGGCATGGGCTTAACCTCTTCCAAGGATCAATGGGCGTCGGCCGAGACCGCAGCCTGCGCATCGGGGGTTACAGCGGCAAGCTGCTCTTTGCTGGTCTCAGGCGCGAACAGATGGCAGAACACACCACCAAATACCAGCACACCCACGCAGACCCCTAGAGCGGTATGTACCCCAAGGTGTTGCACTGCAATCGGCAGCAGGAAGGTGGCAAATGCCGAGCCAAAGCGACTCGCAGCGACTGCCACACCGATGCCCGAGGCGCGCAGATGGGTGGGGAACAGCTCGCCTGGGTAGACGAACTCAAGGTTGACTGCGGCCGCCAGCACGCAGGCGAAGAAGCCGAACGCGATGATCGTTCCCATTGGCCCGAATCCGGCCCAGGCCAACGCAGCCAGACCCACCGCACTGAGGTAGAAAGTACCGACCAGAAACGCCCGGCGCGAGATCCGGTCAATAATCAGCAAGCCAAGCAGTGCACCGAGCATCAGCAGCACGTTGTAGACCAGACCCCCAACGAACTTGTCCTGCACATTCAGCGCTTCCAGTACCCGCGGCGAAAAGGTTCCCAGGGCGAAGAACGGGATCACCTGGCAGGTGTAGAACACACAGCCCACCAAGGTGTTACGCCGCCAGCGCTTGCTCATCAATTCCCTGAAGCCACCACGTGTTTGCTGGGAGGGGGACGCTGCCGGCAGGCTCACATGGGGACCGAATTTTGCGTGCACAATGGCCAGCGCTTCCTGGCTGCGACCACGAGCCATTAGCCATATCGGCGACTCCGGCACGCCCAGGCGCAGCGGTAAAATCAGCAATGCAGGTACACCGCTCAACGCCAGCATCAGGCGCCAAGCGTCCGGGCCAATATCGCGAATGGCAAAGCCCACCAGATACGCCGCCACATAGCCTGCTGCCCAGGCCGCTGCCAGCACGCTGAGCAGGCGACCACGGTAACGTCGTGGGGCGAACTCGGTCACCAGCGACTTGCTCACCACATAGTCAAAACCGAGCACCAGGCCGAGCAACAGCCGCAGCACCAATAACTGTTCAGGTGAAGTCACGAAAAACTGCGAAGCCGAGATGACCGCGAACAGCAACATGTCCCATGCAAAGATGGTACGTCGACCAAACCGGTCTGCCAGGGGCCCGGCAATCAGGCTACCTAGAAACAGGCCAGCCAGGGATGCCGCGCCTAATAGACCCATCCATAGTGCATTCAATTGCAACGGCCCCGCCGCCATGCTGACCGCGATGCCAATGATCCCTAGCACGAATCCGTCACTGAATTGACCGCCTGTACCGCTGAACACCGTCCGGATATGGAAGCGGCTCAGGGGGAGGTCTTCGAACGAAACTTGGCTACTCAGTCGTGTCTCCACTTGCTTCTTGTAGTTGTGGGCCGGCTCGGGTGGCCGGTTACGAACGAGTCTACGACTGCAGCATCAGCAAAACAGCAGCCGAAAAAACAGTATCAGGAATACTGATACTAGTCGCCAGCCAGCGTGATGCTGAGCGCCAGTACCGTTAGCGACATCGCTTCAGAAAGAAGGCAATCACAGGCAAGGTGAAGTCGACTGAGCCGAGAGTGTGAGGGTTGAACGAGGCCCGAGAAGTGAGAAATAAGCGGTGATCAGCTGAGCTGCGTCCCATCGTGCGATCTACTGCAACCCATCATTCGGGTACCGCTCTTCTCGCACCAATGACGTACTCTGAAAACCGCCAACCGCTACCCGGGTCCGCATCAGAAATCGCCAATCGTGATCGCCCGCACACCTACCACGACTGGGGGCAAAACTGGGGGCATAGCTTAGATTTTTAGCCTTGAAACCATCGCGCTAGAGCCAAGTCAAAATGTTCTTTGGCGACCCTGACAGTCTTTAGGCGTCTTCTGTCGATCGTGACCAACATGAGTGATGTAATCTATCTCGAGGCACCTTTGATCATGCTTTCCGCCCATAGCCAACCAGCGCGAACCAATTGTAAAGAAGACCCTGCCACACGCGCATTCCTGGGTTTGCTGGAAGCCGACATCCGCCGCGGGCTTAACCTCTCAGTACTGCGGAACGACCTGGCGCAGGGCATGCTCGCCAACGCAGGCCACGCTGTAAATCTAGAAGTTGAGATCGACGGCGAGGTTTCGCTCTGATCCAGCGCTATGGCTAGAAACTGTTGTTCCGTGACCGTGTGATCGTACGGCGACCCAGAGATCTAGCGACGTCGACGACGCGCACCCAACTCGATCCAGACAGGCGCATGATCGCTGGCCTTGGCTTCATTCCGCACCCAGGCATCCACGCCCGCACTTTTCAGGTAGGGCGCAAGCTCCCTATTGAGCAACAGATGGTCAATCCGTAACCCGGCATTGCGGGCCCAGTGGTTGCGGAAATAATCCCAGAACGTGTAGATGCGCTCATCAGGGTACACATGGCGGATGGCGTCGACCCAGCCCTGCGCCAGCAGCTGTTCGAACCCCGCACGGGACTCAGGCTGGAGCAGCGCGTCCTTGCCCCATGAGCGCGGGTTGTAGATGTCCATGTCAGTCGGCACCACATTGAAATCACCGGCCAGCACCGTTGGATGACCACTCTCGTACAGCGTTTGTGCATGCTTGACCAGGCAGCCCAACCAGCGCAGCTTGTAGTCGAACTTAGGGCCGGGTTGCGGGTTGCCGTTAGGCAGGTACAGGCAGCCCACCAGCACCCCATGGGCGGCAGCTTCCAGGTAGCGGCTCTGGTCATCGTCCTGCATGCCGGGCAGGTGCGTGGCAACTTCCAGCGGCTCGCTGTCACGGGCCAGCACGGCCACACCGTTCCACGCCGGCTGCCCCAGGTAAAGGCAGCCGTACCCCGCTGCTTCGATCTCCTGGCGCGGAAACTGCCGATCCGCTGCCTTCAGTTCCTGCAGGCAGGCAATATCGGGCCGTTCACGCGCCAGCCAGGCCAGCAACGCCGGCAGGCGGCTGCGGATACCGTTGATGTTGAAGGTGGCGATCTTCAGGGCTTTCATGCGTCCGGGTCACTGACGTGGGCCGCCACCGCATCTTCAAGTGCGCGCACATGCGCCTGGTCGGCGAGCGACTTGAGCGCCAGCCAGTCGTCCCAGTCAATGATGCCGTCGTCACGCAGGGCCTCAGCCGTGCGGACCAGTTCATGGTGGTAGGCGTCGGGCGATGCTTGCCGGTAGCTGATGTCGTCGTATTGGGCATACCAAGCTGCAAGTTCGGGGATGCTGCGTTCGATGCTCATCTGAACGTCCTCGCTTGACCATTACTGGTCAGAGCCTGGGCTTGGCGTGATGTTCAACCGCAATGTGCGCGTTAGACAAGGAGCCGTGCTTACGTGCGCCGCAAAGTGTGGCGCCGAGGCTGTTCGTCCCTTACGTCGGCCACATCGCACAGGTCGCCCGGCGGGCAGGACCAAGCAAGGGTGAGCATCCAAAAGGAGATACACCATGAAGATTCTCAAGCCCCAATCGCTAGCACTGGCTCTGTGTCTTGGCGCCAGCGCGCCCCTGGCGCTGGCAGCAACCGACATGAACGACCAACGCGCGCCGGGCGCGCAAACCCAAGACAGCGGCAACATGAATGGCAATGGCGGAGCCACAGGTTCCGGTACGCCTGGAGATGGCATGGGTACCGGCGCTAGCGGCACCGGGAGCAACGGCACCGACAACACCGGTGGGGATGGCACTACCAACGGCTCAGAGACCGATACCGGAAGCGGCAACGGTGGTGGGTCGAACATGGGCGGTGGCACGGGCGGCTCAAGCGGCTCCGGTGCGGGTGGCGCGGGTGGCGCGGGTGGCGCGGGTGGCGCGGGTGGCGCGGGTGGCGGAGGTTAAAGCTAAGCGCCCCTACCCTCCAGGTAGATCGTAAACAGGCAAGGCCGGTGCCGCACTAAGCCCTGGCCTCGACCTGTCACTGCAACTACCCGTCCGTCACAGCACCTGAAATCCATGCGCCAACGGGTCACGTTCATCCACGAACAGCGTGTTCAGCCCTGTCACACGGGCCCACCCCGAAACGCTTGGGATCACGGCATCATACTCGCCCACTTTACAGGCCGACTCGACACGCCCGACATAGGTAGTGCCGATCAGGCTCTCGCTGCAATACGTATCGCCCACCCCTAGCCGCCCTCTGCCGTACAACTGTGCCAGCCGAGCTGAAGTGCCGGTGCCGCCTGGCGAACGGTCCAGGGCACTGTCACCATAAAAGACGATACCGCGCCCATCGGCTTCGGCCTGCCGCCCTGCATCACACCAGAGCACATGGTGCACCCCGCGGATGTCATCGTGCTCCGGGTGCATGGGGTCGCACAGCGGGGCAAGTGCACTGCGCAAACGCCGACTCTGGTCGACGATCTGCGCCGCCGACAGGCCATCCAGCCCGGGCCAGCCAGGCTGAGGTTCGACGACGGCGTAATAATTGCCCCCGTAGGCGATGTCTACCTTTAGTACTCCAAGGCCTGGCACTGATACTTCGAGATCAGCCTGGTGGAGGTAGCTCGGTACATTGATCAACCGCACCGAACTCACCTTGCCCTGGGCTTCAACGTACTCCACCTCCACCTTGCCGGCTGGCGTTTCGATAGCCAGCCGCCCCGGCGTTCGGGGTGATACCAGCCCGTGCTCGAGCACCACCGTGCTAAGCCCGATGGTGCCGGCGCCGCACATCGGCAGGCAGCCGCTGACTTCGATGAACAGCACGGCGAAATCACAGTCCTCACGCACCGTCGGGTAAATCATGGCGCCAGACATCACGTCATGCCCACGCGGTTCGAACATCAGTGCCCTGCGCATCCAGTCGTGATCACGCAAAAAGAGGGCACGGCGCTCGGCCATGCAGACATGGGGCAGCAACGGCGCGCCCCCGACCACTACACGCACCGGGTTGCCACAGGCGTGGGCATCGATGCAGAAGAACGTCTTGCGCATGCAGATCTCCTTAGTGTTGGCGTACCGGTTTACGCTGCAGCAAGCCGCGTGACAGACGGTCCAGCAGCAACGCAACGGCCACGATGGCCAGCCCTGCCCGTAGCCCCAGGCCCATCTCCATGCGCGTCAGGCCCCGGGTCACTTCAGCACCAAGGCCGCCAGCGCCCACCAGGCCGGCCAGTACCACCATGGCCAGGGACAGCAGGATGCACTGGTTCAGGCCTACCAGCAGTGTGGGTGCAGCCGAAGGGATCTCGATCTTGCACAGAATCACCCGGGGCGTAGCGCCCAGTGCCTGGCCCAGTTCCAGCAGGTGGCGCGGCACCTGGCGAAACGCCAGTGTGGTCAGGCGCATCATGGGTGCCACCCCGTAGATCACGGTGGCCATGATGGCGGGCACCTTGCCGAGGCTGAAAATCATCACCGCAGGTATCAGGTAGACCCACGGCGGTACGGTCTGCATGATGTTCAGCACGGGGCTGGAGGCTTGCTCGAAACGCTTGAACCGAGCCGCGAGAATGCCCAGCGGGAACGCGATCATCACTGACAGCAATACGGACACTGATACCAGTGCGAGTGTCTGCATGGATGCCGTCCACAACCCCGAAAGCAGGCAGAAGCCCAGCATGGCGGCGGCCAGCACGGCCGTACGCACGTTGATCATCACCAGGGCGAGCGCGGTGACCAACGCAATCACCCCCCACGCAGGCAGCGCCAGCAGCGCCGCCTCGAAACCGCCCAGCACGGCGTCGACCACACGGCTGATGAACGCAAACAACGGGTGGAAGTTGGCATTGAGCCAGTCGACCCCTGGCGCCAGCACGGCACCCGGAGAAAAGCGCATGTCAGTGAGCATTATTCTGGGCCTCGCGCTGCGAAGGGGTGGCGTTCTGTGCCAGACGGTCCAGGATCAGGGTAAGGATCACGATCGCCAGGGCGGCATCGATGGAGCGAGCAATATCGAGCGTGCGTATGGCCCCGTAGATGGCTTCACCAAGCCCGCCCGAGCCTACGATCCCCGCAATCACCACCATGCCGAACGCCATCATCAGGCTCTGATTGACGCCAGTCATGATGCTGGGCAAAGCGAACGGCAGGCGGATCTTGAAAAACAGCTGCATTGGGCGGGTGCCGCTGGCCTCGCCCAGTTCGATGAAAGCGCGTGGTGTCATGCGAATACCCAGCGCCGTGAGGCGCAGCACCGGCGGGATAGCGACAATGAACGTCGCCACCAAGGCGGTCGCCGAGCCATAACCCAGCAAGGCGATAGCCGGTAGCAGGTAGATGTAGGGTGGCAGGGTTTGCAAGAGGTCCAGCACTGGCTCGACCACACCATCGAGCTTGGGCCACAGCCCACCGATCACACCGCATGGGATGCCGACCAGCAATGCCAATGTGGTTGCCGCCAGGACCAGCGCCAGTGTGCTCATGGTCTCGCCCCACATGCCGATCAGTGCGCATACCAGCAGACCGATGACCGTCAGCGCTGCTGATCGCCAGTGCCCCGACAGCCGCCAGGCCAGTGCGCCGATCGCCAACGCCACGACGTAAAACGGCGCCAGGTTCAGCACCCATGACAAAGCATCTACCAGGCTGGTGAGTACCCCGTTGATCCAGTCGAATACCTGGGCGCCGCTGTCGGTCAACCATTCCAGCCCGGCGTCTACAGCGGCATCGAAATTGGCGGGAAAGGTCGACAGGTTCATGCCCTCGCCTCCCGCTCAGCGCCTTGCACCCCACGGAGCAGGTCGGTGGGTGTGACAATACCGATGGGCTGGCCGTCGTCCACGATCAGCAAGGCTTCACGCCTGGACAAGACCAGGCAATTGATCAGCTCGTCAAGGTCGGCCTGCGGGCTTGCAACCGGTAGCGTACCGAGGTCGATGTGTGGGTGGCGCGTGCCCCACTCTGCGTGACAGGACATTACCGAGTGCGCCCTCACCAGATGCAAGCGTGAGATCCCGGCAACGAAGTCGGCCACATAGCCATCGGCCGGGTTCAAGACGATGTCTTCAGCGGTACCGACCTGGATGATCACACCGTCCTTCATGATCGCGATACGGTCGCCCAGGCGGATGGCCTCTTCCAGGTCATGGGTAATGAATACTGCCGACTTGCCCAGGGATTTCGTCAGGCTGCGAAACTCGTCCTGCAGCTGGCGGCGGATCAACGGATCCAGCGCACTGAACGGTTCATCCATCAGGATGATCTCAGGGTCGCAGGTAAGCACCCGCGCAAGCCCCACGCGTTGCTGCATGCCACCGGACAGCTCGCTTGGGTAGCGCGAGGCCCAATCGCTCAAACCCACCTTGTCCAGCGAGCGTTGGGCCGCCGAGAGCCGGTCGGCCTTGGCGACGCCCTGTACCTCCAGGCCAAACGCGACGTTATCCAACACCGTCCGGTGGGGTAGCAGCGCCACGCTCTGGAACACCATGCCGATGTGCTGCGAACGGACGTTGCGCAATGCCGGGCCATCGAGCGCGGCCAGGTCTTGCCCCTTGACCAGCACCTGCCCTGCACTGGGTTCGATCAGCTTGTTCAGCAGCCGGATGAGGGTCGATTTGCCGCTGCCCGAGAGCCCCATGATGCAGAAAATCTCGCCCCGCTTGACGTCCAGGCTTACGTCGGACACGCCGATGACGCAGCCATGGTCCTGCAGTATCTGCTTTTTGGAGATGCCGTGATCGCGGCTCGCCTGGATCGCATCTTCAACATGCTCGCCGAACACTTTCCACACACCACGGCAACTTACCAGCACATCATCAGCGCAACTAACTGAACTCTTCATTTCACACCCGTCAACCCAGCAATTTCTGGTTTTATTGTTTAAGTCGTTTACGGCAGTGTCAGTGGCAGATCGGCAGTCATGAACGTGACCGCCCTCCTTCAGCGGTCACGCTTAAGGTCAGGGCTTTTTGATGTTTTCCCAGCGTCTGATCAACTCGGCATTACGCGATGTCCAGTCCGCGACGGCCTGGTCCATGGTCTTGCCGTCCTTGACTTCGCCATTGATGGCGGTGATATCGCTGAGCGGCACATAGACCCCGGCCAGCACTTCACGGGCGTGGGGGTTCTTTTCCGCGAAGCCTTTTTGCCCGATCCAGTAGTAGCCCTGCGGTGGCGGGAACACCCCTTTGGGGTCCTTGAGGAACTTGAGGTCGTACTTCTGCGACATCCAGGAAGGCTCCCAGATCGTCACCGCCACCCATTCCTTCCGGTCGATGGCCGACTTCAGCGCCGCGGTCATGGCCGCAGAGCTGCCCTCCAGCAGGTTGAGCCGAATACCGTACTCGGTGACCGCTTTCGCCGCGTCGCTCATCAGCCCAGAGCCTGGCTCAATGCCAATGATCTTGTTGCTGAACTTATCGGCCTGGTCGTTGAGTTGTTCGAGGGAGTCGATGGGTACGTACTTGGGCACCGCGATGCCCTGGTACAACCCGTGTGAAACCGGGGACAAC
Source organism: Pseudomonas sp. S60 (assembly GCF_016647865.1). Classification (NCBI taxonomy): domain Bacteria; kingdom Pseudomonadati; phylum Pseudomonadota; class Gammaproteobacteria; order Pseudomonadales; family Pseudomonadaceae; genus Pseudomonas; species Pseudomonas sp. S60. The sequence goes on from NZ_JACVVH010000013.1 coordinate 26,405, forward strand.
TTCTCCAGCCGGTTCTTGTTGCGGTTCCAGTAATCCTGAGCGACGTAGTCAATCTGCGACGCCAGAATCTGGATATCGCCTTTGCTCAGTGCAGCGTAGGCAACGCCCCATTCGGAAAACGATGTCACCTTGACCGTGTAGCCGGAGTCTTCGAGCACTTTCTTTGTAATACCGGTAATGGGTGTCAGGTCTTCCCACGACAGGGTGCCCATCTGGATCACGTTGTCTTCCGCCTGCGCGTTGAGCACCGCTGCGCTTAACATCGCGAGCGCACAGAGCGCTTTCTTCATGTAACCCATTGGCTCTTACCTTTATTGTGAATTTATAAGTGACGCCTATGCCGAGTACACGCCCGGGCTTGCCGAGGGCTCCCCACCGGGCGCGTGCAGCGAGACTGGCACGGGCGCACAAGCCGGTCAATACTCACTGAATTCTATATGTATACAAATAGAATTCATTAACTCGGCTCAAACCTTTGAATCTTCTGCGCTTGAGCACGTCGAGGTGCTGGGCGCCGATCCCAGGGCCAGTCGTAATCAGGAATTGTTCTGTCGTGAATGGAACAGCGCTACCGCCTGGGCTTGGGCGTAGGGAGTACAGCGTTGGAGCAATATGAACGGCAGATGCGCCACCGAGCGCAGCAGCGTGCCCCCCTGATAAAAGCAGCGATGGCCAAGCCAATACCGTAGACTGACGGCGAAAAACCTTCATGACTGTGTGTAGGCTTACTGTCTAATCACCTTCTAAAGCCCTTATCCAAACCGTAGACAACCTCATGACCAACAAGAAGTCTTCCATGAATGCGCCGAAGGCCACGGATATCCCGATTGATCGCAAAGTGGTATTGAGCGAGGCACTCCGTCGCCGCATCCTGAATATGGAGCTTGCGCCTGGCGCGGTCGTCGACGAGATCGCCCTTGGCAATGAATTCGGCCTGTCCAGGCCGCCGGTGCGCGAGTTGCTACGTCAGATCGCAGCGGAGGGCTACATCGAGCTGGAAACCAACCGCGCCCCGCGGGTCGCAGCGATGAACCACGACTCCCTGCGAAGTTTCTTTCTTGCAGCACCGCTTATCTACATCGCCACCACCCAACTGGCTGCGCTGCACGCCAGCGACGCGGAGATCGAACAGCTCAAGCGTATCCAGCAGCAGTTTCGCCAGGCGATCGACAGTAAAGACGTTGAAAACCGCGTCATCCTCAACGACGCGTTCCATCTCGAGATTGGCAAGATGGCGCACAACGAGTACCTGATGCCCAGCCTGCGCCGGTTGCTGATTGATCACGCGCGCCTGGGGCGGATCTTCTACCGCCACCCCACCACCGATGACATGCAACGCGACCTTGAACTGGCCTGCGACCAGCACGACCAGATGATCGACGCCATCGAACGCCGCGACCCGCAGGCTGCTACTCAGATCGTCCAGGCCCACTGGGAGCTCTCCCGCAGGCGGATGGCCGAATACACTGCACCCAGCGGTGTTGAGGTCGCCTTGGCTTACTGATGTCGGCGCCTGGGCTCCAACCAAAAAACCACTGCCCCAAGGGGCAGTGGCCAGTTGCGTGCCGAACGCCGTCAGAACAGCAACGCGACTGCTCGGGTCACGAAGCGTTGATCCAGATAGTCTTCAACTCCGTGTATTGGTCATGGGCCCAGATGGACTTGTCGCGCCCACCAAAACCAGACTCCTTGTAGCCACCGAACGGCGTGCTTACGTCACCTTCGCCAAAGCAGTTCACGGTCACCACGCCGGCACGAATTTCACGCGAGAGACGCAGCGCATTGCGCAGGCTGCCGGTGTACGCCGACGCTGCGAGGCCGTAAACGGTATCGTTGGCCAGTTCGATCGCCTCGTCGAGGGTTTCGAAACTGGTCACACTCAGCACCGGGCCGAAGATTTCCTCTACGAACAGTTTACTGTCGCGGGTAACGCCATCCACGATGGTCGGCTGCACGCGCAGGCCGCTCTCAGTATGGCCACCCTGCACCACGTTGAGCTTGTGCTCGTTGGCGTAGTCCAGGTAGGACTTGACCTTCTCGAAATGCGATTTGCTGACCATCGCCCCCAGGCGGTTTTCCGGGTCGAGCGGGTCGCCCAGTTTCCACGCTTTCAGGTGCTTGCCGATCAGCGCCAGCAGCTCATCCTTCACGTCCTTGTGCACGATCAGGCGCGAGGACGCCGAGCAGTTCTCGCCCATGTTCCAGAACGCGCCGGCAGTGACGAACTGGGCCACTTCATCCAGGTCTTCGCAGTCGTTCATGACCACCGCCGGGTTCTTGCCACCCAGCTCCAGGACGATGCGTTTGAGGTTGGACTCTGCGGCATATTTGAGGAACAGCCGCCCCGTATCGGTGGAGCCAGTAAAGCTCACCATCGGGATATCCATGTGGCGGCCAATGGCTTCGCCCACTTCGCGGCCGCCGCCAGGCACCAGGTTGAACACCCCGGCAGGAATGCCCGCCTCATGGGCCAGCTCCGCCACGCGCAAGGCGCTGAGGGTGGTTTCCTTGGCGGGCTTGACCACTACCGAGCACCCGGCAGCCAGGGATGGGGCGATCTTCCAGGCCAGCATCAGCAGCGGGAAGTTCCACGGCAGCACCAGGCCGACCACGCCGATGGCTTCGCGCACCACCATGGTCACTGCCGCATTGCCGGTCGGGGCGGTAGCGTCGTAGATCTTGTCGATCAGTTCGGCGTGCCAGCGGACAGTGTGGATGGTCTCCGGCACGTCGACGGTCTGGCACTCGCTGACCGGCTTGCCACTGTCCAAGGCTTCCAGCACTGCCAACTCGTGGGCGTTGTCTTCGAGCAACTGGGCGAACTTCTGCAACACATGCTTGCGGTCGTTCGGCTGCATCTTCGACCAGGTGCCCTGCTCGAACACACGTTTGGCTGCGGCCACGGCAACGTTGACGTCGTTGACATCGCAGGCTGCGACCTCGGCCAACTGCTCGCCGGTAGCCGGGTTGGTGGTGACGAAGGTATTACCCGAGATCGCGTCGCGGAATTCACCGTCAATGAACGCCTGGGTGCGCAGTTGCAGGTCGGCGGCGATGGCCGCGTATTGATCCTTGCTCAGCAAGTCAGCCATGTTCAAGGCTCCTTAGTTGATCTGGGCGATGGTGGCTTTCAGTTCAGCTACAACCTGCTTGAGCGTGTCTTTCTCGGCGGCATCCAGGTCGGACAACGGTTTGCGCACACCACCGGTATTCAGGCCATTGAGGGCAACGCCGTACTTGATGGCCTGGACGAACTTGCCTCCTTCGAGGAAGTCCATCAGCGGCATCATCGCGGCCATGATCTTGCGGCCCTTGTCGAAGTTCTTCTCGATCACGCAAGCCTCGTACAGGGCCACGTGCTCGCGCGGGATGAAGTTTGAACCGGCGCAGACCCAGCTCCTGGCGCCCCAGGCGAAAAATTCCAGGGCCTGATCGTCCCAGCCGCAGGACAGCTGGATGTTCGGGCGCTTGATGGCCAGGCGGTGCAACTGGGCCATGTCACCTGAGCTTTCCTTGATGGCGACGATGTTTTTCACGTCGGCAACGGCGTCGAAGAACGCTTCGCCCATGCTCACGCTCATGCGGCCTGGGTAGTTGTACAGCATGATCGGGAGGCCGGCAGCGGCATCGACCGCTTTGACGTGCAGGGCGATTTCCTGCTGGGTCGGCAGTGCGTACGGCGGGGTGCCCACCAGCAGTGCATCGGCCTTGATGTCCCTGGCGTGCTGGGCGAAGGCCACGGCGTCTTCGGTGCGGATGCCGCCGGTGCCAACGATCAATGGCAGGCGGCCGTTAAGCACGTCCTTGGCCTGTGCGGCCAGTTCAACGCGCTCTTGGGAGGTGTGGGCATAGTACTCGCCGGTTGAACCGCCGATGATGACCCCGTGCACCTTCGAATCGACCAGGTATTCGAGAACGTCGGCAAAGGCCGCTTTGTTAATCGAGCCGTCGGCCGACAACGGGGTCACTGCAGGTGTGTAGATGCCTTCGAACTTCACGGTATATCTCCAGTATGTCGTTGGATTAAAACCACGACGCACGCACGCCGCGGCTTGGCTGGGTCAAGCGAGTGAGGCCGCCTGCTGCAGGTTCATGGAGCGTGTCTCAGGCGCCAGTACGTACGAGAACGCCAGGCCGATGAACGTAACCCCCGCCGCTGCGTACATCGTTGCGCCGATGCCATAGGTGTCGAGGCCAATTGGCACGAGCCAGGTGCCCACCGCCGCCCCTACGCGAGACAGGGAGGTACCCACGCCGACTGCGCCAGCGCGGATCTCGGTCGGGAACAACTCGTTGGGGTAGACCAGTTGCAGTACCTGGGCGCCACCAATGAACAAGGCGTACGCACCGAACAGCACCAAAATCAGCATCTCGGAGCCGGCACTGCAGGCACCCAGGCCAAGCAGCGCCAGGCCCGACCACAGAAAGCTGTGCAGCAGTGTGGTGCGTCGGCCCAAGGTGTTGAGCAAACGGGTGGCGATGATGCAGCCGACCACGAACAGGCTGGTGATGGCCACAGAGCCTATCGACGCCCACTCCCCTTTGAGGTTGAGCGCACCCAACACCTTCGGCGCGAATGCATAAACCGCGAATACCGGGATCACCGAGCAGGTCCAGAACATCGTGACGAACAACATGCGCTTGCCGTAACCCGAGTGCAGCAGGCTGAGGAACGAGAGCTTGCGGGTCTTGGGCTCTTCGGGCAGGTTGCGCAGCGAGAACGCCTGGCCATACACCTTTTTGATGACCTGCTCGGCCTCTGCGGTTCTGCCTTTGCTGATCAACCACCGCGGTGATTCGGGGGTGCCCAGGCGTAGCGCAAACAACACGGCGCCGACCACGGCGGCACTGGCCAGCACCAGGCGCCACGCATCATCCCCACCCTGCAGCAGAATGGCCTCACCGGTCATGTAGGCCGTTGCGGCGCCAGCGAACCACAGCACCGTCAGGGTCGCCAGGCGTGGGCCACGGCTTTTCTTGGGCAAAAACTCCACCAACAGCGAAGTTGCCACCGGGTACTCAATCCCGACTGCAATGCCGATCGCGAAGCGCAAAAGGAACAGCGCGAGCGCCGAGTCCACCCAAAGCTGGGCCAACGACGCCAGGATGAAAAAGGTGGGCCCGACGAAAAAGACCCGTTTGCGACCAAACCGGTCAGTCAACCACCCGCCGCAAAACCCGCCGAAGAAAATACCCATCAGGGCGGAGGCCGCAATCATGCCCTGCCAGAAACTGGTCAGCCCCAGGCCCACGGACATCTGTGACATAGCCACGCCAATAATGCTCAGCACATAGCCGTCCACGAACGAACCGCCGCCGGACCTGACCGTCAGCAACTGGTGAAAGCGGCTGATAGGAACGTCTTCAATCGATACATCAGAGTTTGTCATTATTTTCTCCTGCTACCGCTGTAGTGCCGACCTGTTCAGCCAGCGGCCAAGGCCGGCCACGGCATTCAAGGCGTTGAAAGGGCTCAGCTCTCCTTGCCCGCCCGGTATTGCCCCCACCTGAGGTTCATGTTCAAGCCCAGCGACATGAGGGGTGCGGGCGGGTTGGCATTGGGCCCGGGCGTCTTGCGCACGAAGTCGATGAGCTCGTTGTGCTCCCCCGCCAGCCAGTCGGCCAACAGTTTTCCGGTGGCCGTGCCCCGGGTCACACCCAGGCCGTTGCAGCACAGGGCGCCGTACACGTTTGGCGCCAGTTCGCCGAAAAACCCCATGTGGTTACGCGACATGGCCAAGGCGCCGCCCCAGGTGTATTCGAACGGCATGTTGGGCAACATCGGGAAACGACGCGTGAAGGCGTCGCGATGACGGGCCGCGAACCTGTCGATGAACTTGCGGTTTGCACGGCCATCCGGGTTGAAACTGAAGCTGTTACGAATGAGCAGGCGGTTGTCCGGCGTACGCCGCACCGTGGTGCCGAATGGGTCTGCAGGGATCACGCCCCAGTAAGGCTTGCCGCCCAGGCGCGCTTGTTCCTCATCGGTCATTACCCGGGTCAGGCTGGCGTAGGTGAACACCGGCAACATGCGCCCTTTCAGGAACCCGAAGCTCATGCCAAAGGCATTGGTAGTGAGCACCAGCTTGTTGGCGGTGATCGAGCCGTTGGCATGCTTGAGCACGGTCTGAGCGCCATAGGCGACGTCGGTGATCGGCGTGTGTTCGTACAACGTGACGTTGGCGGGCAGGTGATCTGCCAGGCCTTTGACCAGTGCCGAGGGTTGCACCAGCGAGGTACCCGGCGTGAACAGCGCCTTGCGATAGAAGTGGGTGCCGATGTGCTCAGGCAACTCATCCGCCTCGATCATCTGATAGGGCTGTTCGAGTTTGTCCAGGCCCCGTCGATACGCTTCCAGCACCGCAATACCGCGCGGCTCGACGGCTGCCTGGTATTTGCCGCAATGCTTCATCTGGCAGTCGATCTGGTAACGCTCCACCAGGTCCTTGAGCAACGACTGGCCACTGATATTGAGCTTGAGGGTGGTACGGGCAATGCCAATGTCACCGATGTAGTCTTCGGCGCCAATATCGTGCGGCAGGTCGATTGCAAAGCCGGCGTTACGGCCAGACGAGCCGTAGCCCACCTCCTGGGCCTCCAGCAGAACGACCTGGTCGTCCGGAAAGTGCAATGCCAATTGCCGAGCAGCGGCCAGGCCCGTAAAGCCAGCACCCACCACCACCCAGCGAGCATGGGTGTGGCCGGTATGCGGGGGCTTGATCTGCCGCCCTTTACTGAGGTGGTACCAGCCGCATGTTGTGTCGTCAGCGGGCAACGAACTTATTTTTATCATTTCAGGAACCAGTTGTTGTTGTTAGCGCCTGTTCCTCATCCCGCCTCGCGATCACGTGGCAATCGGTGAACCGAGCCTGTACGGCCCAGGTTTTCGAAGCTCACGGAGGTCGTGCGATGGCGCTATGTCTACAGTCTGTATACTGAATATAGGCAGCGTTAGACAGTGTGTCTACAGATATTTTTCTGCTTTCGATACCGCTCACAGCCGCACGCGCACGGCACGTCTGTTAGCGACTCAATCATGTCTATTTACGCCTGAACGCCACCGGATACCCACGTTTTAAATACCGCCGCAGGCTCGATACCCATCTACTGTATTCATTGTCTATCTTTGGTATACATTAGCCGCTGCCTGCCCTAGCACCCTCTGCCAGTGCGTTTAACCCGCCTTGAATATTCGAGAAATCCGCCGTGAACCCGACGCGCAACTTCAGCAATACCCTCAGCGGTCACAACTCACGCTTCACGCCCCCGGTCGATGCGGGTGTCAGGCAGCAGACGCAGGTTGGCTTCCTGCTGCTTGAGCACTTTTCCCTTCCTGCGTTCACGCAGGCGCTGGATACACTCGTCACCGCCAACCTGATCCAGCCCGGAAGTTGCGCCAGCAGCACCTTCAGTGTTGATGGGGCCGCCGTCACCAGCGACCTGGGCATTGTGATCTGCCCCGCAGCAGCCATCACCTCAGGCCTTCAGCAGTCGCTCGACTTACTGGTGATCTGCGCAGGGTTGCGCACCCCACTGGTCGCTTCGGTGCAATTGACGGGCTGGCTACAGGCGCTCGCGCACAAAGGCGTTGCACTTGCAGGGCTTTGGAATGGTGCATGGTTCATGAGCCAGGCCGGCCTGCTGGATGGCTACCGCTGCACCGTGCACCCCGAGCACCGGGCCGCAGTGGCCGAGACAGCGCCGCGCAGCCATGTCAGCTCGGAGAGCTTCGTGGTGGACCGGGACCGCTTGAGCGCTGCCAGCCCTGCCGGCGCGTTCAATATGGTGCTCGAATGGCTGGGCACGAAACGGGGTACGCAACTCACCGACGGCATTACCGCGATCCTCGCTTTCGAGGCGTCGCGCTACCGCCGCGCCAGCCCCGCTCCCCATGCGAACATCAGCGAGCCTTTGCGCGAGGCCATCAACCTGATGAGCGCCAACCTTGAAGAGCCCTTGAGCCAGGATCAGCTGGCCAGCTATGTAGGCCGTTCGAAGCGGCAGATAGGCCGGCTGTTTCAGCACCAACTGGGCACTACCCCTGTTCGGTACTATATGGAGCTGCGCATTACCGAAAGCCGCCGCCTGCTGCAGTACTCAGAGCTGCCACTACTGAGTGTGGCGATCGCCTGCGGCTTCGTTTCAGCGAGCCATTTCAGCAAATGCTATACGGCATTCTTCGGCTACAGCCCTTCCAAGGAGAAACGCTTTGGGTGCATTAAAAGCATGCAGCGTGAAGTGAAGTGAGCCCCGGCTCCATCAACAGCGCATCCGGGGCGCAGTGTCCGGTTCGCGGCGTCAATGGGGGGTAGGCTTGCAGCGCGCACCGAGTACCGTTGCCAGAACAACCAACAATGCCCCTGCAGCCATGCGCAGCGATGGCTCATCCTCGAACAGCCACCACGCGCCAAGGATGGCGTAAACGGGCTCCAGGGCGATGATCATGCCCGCGGTACGCGCTTGCAAACCCTCCAGACTCTTGACGAAGAGAAACTGCGAAAGCCCGGTGCAGAACACGCCGAGCAGCGCCAGGTACATCCAGTCCTGTGCATGCAGACCGGTAGCCGGCAGATGATCAAACGCGAACGGCACCATCAGCAGGGCAACCACCACGTTCTGCCAGAACGCCACCTGCAAGGCTTTCATGTGCGTGGTGTGCCGCCGGTTCACCACTGCCAGCAACGCAAATGAAACGCCCGAGCCCAGCCCCCAGATCAGCCCGACAGTACCCTCGTTGAGCAGGTCGAACGTAGGCACCACCAGTACCAGGCCAGCCGTTACCATCAGCAGTAAAAGCCCTTCGCTACGGCTGATGCGTTCGCGGAAGAACAGCAGGTCGATGAGGGCAATGAAGGCCGGGAAGCTGGCGAAACCGAGCGTGGCTACCGCTACCCCTCCGACCTTTACGGCAATGAAGAATGTCACCCAGTGTGCTGCCAACAACGTGCCGGTAAGGCCAAGCACGGGTACGTTGCGCCAGGTCAGGGCGTCGAGTAGACGCGTCCCTTTCAGGCCCGCAACGAAACCCAGCGCAATGAAGGCAAAGGTCGCCCGGCCAAAGGTGATGATACTGGCGTCTGCCAGGATCAACGCCCCGAGGATACCGGTAAGGCCGAACAGCAAGGCAGCGATATGCGCCCAGAGCAGTGCATTACGATGACCGGGGGCAACACCGGCCGCAGAAACAGAAGTAGCGATCATGGCAGTCGTCTCAAAAGGTGCGCGAACGCAATCCGCACAGTCGCAGCGCGGCGTTGAGTGTGATTGGAAATTTATAGTTATGAGGTGCTACCGGCGGGCCGGTGCGGGGCGCTGCAGCGTTGGAATTATGAGACGAGGCTGCTTACTCGCAGATAGTGCAGCGGCTTACCGGTAGCGCGCAGTAAGCCGTTATGTGAATTATGGCCCGCCAACAGGGGCCTATCTCGCCTTGAGAGGACGTGCCCTTGTCAAATATAGACACGCCACGCTGTACACCCCTGAAAGCACCCCAGGTAAAGGTCGGAGCAGGAGGGCAACGTCGCACCTTGTGTTGGCAGTGTTCGCCCAGAGCATGATGGCAACGTTTCCAACCTCCTACTCTGCCACCTTGCCAGAGGCGTAACCCTTGAAAAACTAACCACCCGATGCCACGGAACCACCTTGCATGCCCATCGACTTCAGACCCGCTCAAGCCTCGGATGCGCACGATATCGCGCGCTTCTTTCAACTGACCTCAGAGGGCATGGCCGATTACATATGGAGCAAGCTCGCCGCACCGGGTGAAGCACTGCTCAGTGTCGGTGCGGCCCGCTATGCCCGGGAGCAGGGCGACTTCTCCTACAAGAACTGCCTGATGGCCACCGACGCAGGGCGCGTCATCGGCATGATGCACAGCTATGCATTGCACGCCACGCCTGACGGGCATGTCGAGACCGACCCGGTGCTTGCCCCTTATGCCGACATGGAAATACCCAACACCTTGTACATCTCCAGCCTCGCCCTGGATGAGGCCTGGCGCGGCCAAGGGCTTGGCGTGCAGTTTCTTCGCCATGCCCAGCAGCGCGCCGATGCTGCCGGGCTGGATGGGCTATGCCTGATCGATTATGCCGAAAACCACGGCGCACGCCGGTTCTATGAACGCCATGGCTTCCAGGTTGTTAAAACCTGCCAGATCGTTGCGCACCCGATGCTGGGCGTCACCGGTGACGCCTATTTAATGTATCGCTCTTCCCACAACCTGCTCGAGAAATAATGATGAACAAGACGCTGACCGTATTCCGCGACCTGGATATCCAACCGGTGCGCGACCTTCCCTTTTTCGAAGAAGTCCTGGAAGGTGACCCCCACACGCTGACCTCCAAGTACTATCACGATGAACAGCAAGGCCGCATTTCCGGGGAGTGGGAAGCCAGCATCGGCGCCTGGCGCATCGACTACAAAGTCTGGGAGTTCTGCCACGTTCTGGGTGGGCGCTGCGTCATCGAGCTTGAGGGTTGCGCCCCGGTCACACTCGCCGCTGGCGACACGTTCATTATCGAACCAGGCGCCAAGGGCAAATGGACTGTGCTCGAAGACATGAAAAAGAATTTTGTGATCCTCTTGCCCGCCAGCGCGTGACTTGTCTCGGCTTCAGGCTGAGCGTCTTTGGCAGTGCAGCAGCGGTTTCGGGTACAAACGCTTAATCTGCTATCGTTCGCGCCCTGCATCAAGGCAATAACAGCCTGAATCACTGACAAGGAGTGTTACGATGAAACACCCGGTGCGACTGACCGGCGGCCAGTTCGACGCGTTCATGAAGCGGTTTTTCCCAACCTTTGTGGGCGGCTTTCTGCTGTGTGCACTGGCGTCAGGAAGCGGCATGGCGCTCTGGGAACACAGTTATCTGCGTGGTGTGCCTGACAGCGGGAACTACGCCGTGGCAGCAGTGATGGGCCTGGCGCTACTGCTGTGCGGGGGCCAGTTTGCGTTCATCCGTGGCTTGCGTTGGGGCATCTGGCTGGTAGTGCCTTGCCTGCTGGCGCCCGCGCTGGTAGCCGCCAGCCTGTTCGGCACTCGCTACGCCGGCCCAGGGCAACTCGCGGTGCTGGCAATGGCCCTGCTGGGTTTGCTGGTGATCAACAGCAAACGCCACCGCGGCATGCGCCAGCGTTTGCATGAAATGCGCCTGCAACGCAAAGGCGCACTGCCGGCAACGCCCGCTGACCACTTCCCGGACGGCGCACCCCCCAGCAAACCCTGGTTAGCGCGGGTGGTGCTGGGTTTGCTGGTCATCATGGTGGCCTGCAAGATCTACCTGGTTTTCTGGGGCTGATCGCAGGCGAGCACCGCCGAACTTTCCGACAGCCACACTGGAAATACCCGCGAGTCTCACGATCCCTCATGGCCTTTGCCAAATCGATGCATCCACCCGCACCCGCTTCGGGAGCAGTTTGTGCTCGAAAAACAGGTCAGCCGTTTGCTGCTGAGCCGCAGCCACCGCGTCACTCACCGGCAGTACCGGTGATGGCGGCCGGTGGCTGAAGCTGCGCTGCACCACCGCCTCCGGCAGGCCCATGAACGCCGCCAGCAACCGCACGCTGCCGGTTTCGTCGCTGCGGGTCAGCGCCTCGGCACGGCTGATTTGGTCAAGCACCTGTGCGACGAACCGTGGGTGGCCCTGTACATAGGCCCGGGCGCCCAGCATGAAGGGGCCACTCAAGCCCAACCCCTGCCCGTCGGCCAGCAGCCGCGCCTTGCCCTCAAGTTCCATGGCCGAATAGAACGGGTCCCAGATCGCCCACGCATCCACGCTGCCACGCTCGAAGGCAGCGCGGGCGTCAGCCGGGGCCAGGAACACCCACTGTACGTCGCGGATGCTCAAGCCTGCCTTTGCCAGCGCACGCAGCACCAGGTTGTGCGCACTCGACCCCTTCTGCAGGGCGATACGCTTGCCCTTGAGCCCGGCCACCTGGGTAGTCGGGCTGCCGTTGGGCACCAGGATCACTTCGGCCTGGGGTTTGGCCGGCTCAGCCCCGATGTACAGCAGGTCGGCCCCTGCTGCCTGGGCGAAGATCGGAGGTATGTCACCGGTGGCGCCAATGTCCAGGCTGCCAATGTTCAGCGCCTCGAGCATCTGCGGCCCCGCGGGAAACTCCAGCCACTGGACCTGAGTGTTCGGGAAGCGCTGTTCCAGCAACTGGTGCTGCTTGGCCAGCACCAGGCTGATCGAGCCCTTTTGATAACCGATGCGCAGGCTGGGCGGGTCGCCGGCATGGGCGAGACCCGCCAGCGCTGCCAGCAGCAATAGGGCAACACGTGCAAGCGCCATGGTTTATTCCTTCCAGTCGGTCGAGGGTTTTTCCCAGAGGTTTATCCCGCCTTCAACGGCGTACCGGTCAATGGCCGCCAGCTCCTCGGCGCTGAACGCCAGGTTGTCGAGAGCTGCGACGTTTTCGGTGATCTGTTCCGGCCGGCTGGCACCGATCAGTGCCGAGGTCACCCGTGGGTCGCGCAAGGTCCAGGCCAATGCCAGCTGGGCCAGGCTCTGGCCACGCTGGTGGGCGATGGCATTCAGGGCGCGAGCACGGGCGATGTTGGCTTCGGACAAATGCTGGGGCAGCAGCGACCCGCCGCCTGCGCGGTTGACCCGTGCATCGGCCGGGATGCCGTCAAGGTACTTGTCGCTGAGCAGCCCCTGGGCCAACGCGGTGAACACGATCACCCCGGCACCCACGGCCGCTGTGGTGTCGAGCAGGTCGCGCTCTATCCAGCGGTTGAACAGGTTGTAGGACGGCTGGTGGATCAGCAGCGGCACCTTGAGCGTGTCGAGCAGCGCTGCCATCTCGGCGGTTTTGCCTGCCGAGTAGGACGAGATACCGATGTACAACGCTTTGCCCTGGCGCACGATATCGGCCAGCGCAATGGCCGTTTCTTCCAGCGGGGTATCGGCATCGAAGCGGTGGGAATAGAAAATATCCACATAGTCCAGCCCCAGGCGCGCCAGGCTCTGGTCCAGGCTGGCGATCAGGTATTTGCGCGAGCTGCCGCCCTGCCCGTACGGCCCGGGCCACATGTCCCAACCGGCCTTGCTGGAGATGATCAGTTCATCCCGGTAGCTGCGCAGGTCCTCGCGCAGCAGGCGGCCGAAATTCACCTCGGCGCTGCCGTACGGCGGGCCGTAGTTGTTGGCCAGGTCAAAATGGTTGATACCGGCATCAAAGGCGGTATGCAGCAAGGCGCGCTGGGTGCTGATGGGCGTGGCATCACCAAAATTGTGCCACAGCCCCAGTGACAGGGCCGGTAGCACCAGGCCATTGCGCCCTACCCGGCGGTAGGGCATGCGTGCATAACGGTCGGGGTTTGCGTGATAGCTCATGGGGATTCTCGTCAAACAAAATGGGGGTTGGCCGGGCGTTGCAGGCCTAGATGCTCGCGCAGCGTCTTGCCTTGATAGTGGCGACGGAACAGGCCACGTCGCTGCAGTTCGGGCACCACGTGCAGGGCGAAGTCTTCGAGCCCCAACGGCAGGTGGGGGACCAGTATGTTGAAGCCATCGGCTGCACTGCCTTCGAACCAGGCCTGCAGTTCATCGGCAATCTGCGACGGCGTGCCCACCACGCTGTGGTGCCCTCGCCCCCCAGCGATGCGTCGGCCCAGCTGCCCCAAGGTCAGTTGCTCGCTGCCGGCCAGCTCGGTCAGTAAAGCCTGGCGGCTGCGTTGGCCGTTGTCGGTGGGCGGCAGCGGTGGTAGCGGGCCGTCCAGCGGGTAGCCGGACAAGTCGAAGTTGCCCAGCATGCGCCCCAGCAGGCCCACCCCGACACGGGGGTCGACCAGGTCCTGAAACGCTTGGTACTTGTCTTCGGCTTGTGCCTGGCTCTGCCCCACTACCACGAACACACCGGGCATGATCTTAAGGGCGTTCGGATCCCGCCCGTACTTGGCCAGTCGCCCTTTTACGTCGGCGTAGAACGCCCGTGCCTTTTCCAGGCTGGGCTGTGCGGTGAACACCACTTCGGCGCTCTGTGCCGCCAACGCGCGACCGGCTTCTGAGGAACCCGCCTGGACCAGTACAGGCCGCCCCTGTGGCGAGCGGGCCACATTCAGCGGGCCTTTGACACGGAAATGCTCACCGGCGTGGTCGAGCGTGCGCACCGCATGGGGCGGGTGAAACAGGCCGCTGGCTTTGTCACGTACGAAGGCATCGTCCGCCCAGCTGTCCCACAAGCCTTGCACCACCTGCTGGAATTCACGGGCACGGGCGTAGCGCTCGGCGTGCGAAATGTGCGCCTCAAGGCCGAAGTTACCAGCCTCGGCGGCCGCGTCAGAGGTCACCAGGTTCCACCCGGCACGCCCCGCAGACAAATGATCCAGCGAAGCGAATTTCCGTGCCACGTGGTACGGCTCGTTGTAACTGGTGGTGGCGGTGGCGATCAGCCCGATGCGCTCGGTGACCGCGCTGAGCGCCGACAGCAAGGTTAACGGTTCGAAGTACACCGAGCGGGCGCTAAGGCTCGCCCAGGGTTCGGCGGGCGCTGCCACGCTGTCGGCGACGAACAGGGCGTCGAAGCACGCTGCTTCGGCGATCTGCGCCGTGCGCCGGTAGATGGCAAAATCCAGCGGGTCCGCCGGCACCTCCGGGTGGCGCCAGGCGGCAATGTGGTGCCCGGTAGCCATCAGAAACGCGCCCAGGCTCATTTGACGGGACATGGGGTTCTCCTTCAATACACAAATACGGCAGCCGCAGGCTCAGAAGTCCTTGCGCAGTTGCACGCCGAAGTAGCGCCCGTCGTCCCGGGGCACCGAGCGGTAGATGTAGTCACCGCCACTGGACAGCATCTGCGCGTACGACGTGTCGCCCAGGTTCTTGCCCAGCAGCGCCACGCGCCAGCCGGCGTTGTAGTCGGCCAGGGCAATGCTGGCATTCCAGATGCCATACGCGCCCTGGACCGTGTCCGGGTTCTGGTCGAGGCTGAACTGCACGGCGTCCTGCCAGCTGTAATCACTGCTCAGTTCCACGTCCAGGCCGTTGTCCAGCGGGATCACGTAGTCAGCCCGCAGGTAGGTTTTCCAGTCCGGGGTGAACGGCAGGTGGCCGCCGTCGATATTGCAGTTGGCGGCTGCCCCTGGCGGGCAGTTGAAGTGATCGACGCGCGCCTTGGTGTAGGCCACGGCGGCCGACAGTTTCAGGCGCGAGGTGGCCTGCAGGCTGGCATCCAGTTCTACACCCTGGGTCTTGACCTTGCCGGCGTTGACCAGCCGGGTGACCACCTGGTTGGCCACGGTGTCGAAGAAGTTCGCCTGGTAGTTGTCGTAATCGGTATGGAAGACAGCCAGGTTGGCGGTAAGGCGATTGTCCAGCGCCGTGCTCTTCAGGCCGATCTCGTAGGCGTCGGAGGTTTCGGGTTTGAGCGCCTGGGTGTCACGCGGCTGCATGTTGAAGAACACGTTGTAGGCCGGGCCTTTGTAGCCCCGGGAATAGGTGACATAGCCGGTCAGGTTGTCGTTGAAATCGTACTGCAGCCCGGTCCGCCCGCTCCACCCGTCCTCGTCCACCGACCCTTCGCTTGCGGTAGAGGGCTGGATACCGGTCACAGCGGTGGCCGACGTGGACACGCGGCGGTGATCATAGTCCAGGTCATCGTGGGTCCAGCGCAGCCCGAAGATGGCGCGCAAGTCGTCGGTAAAGTTGAAGGTGTTCTCGCCGAACAGCGCCACGCTGTCGTTGCGGGTAGCGTAATTGGCGCGGCCAAGGTTGGCGATGCCGCCATTCACCGACAGGCGCTGGTAGGTTTCCTGCGACTTGCCGTGCATGTAGAAGGCGCCCAGTACATATTCATTGAACTGGCCCTTGGGCGAGGTCAGGCGAAATTCCTGGCTGTACTGGTCGTAATCGACCGTGCCCTTGTCATGGGAGGCGGTCAGCGGCAGCAAGGCGCGCCGGTCACCGTCCTGGTACTGGGTGTTGTTCCAGCCCCGCCAGGCACTGATCGAGGTCAGGGTGAAGTCGCCCAGTTGCCAGTCCAGCTGCGCAGACAAGCCCTGGTTTTCGTCTTCGACGTGGGTCTTGAAGTCGCTGTTGATGTCACGGTTGTGAGCACTGGCGGTCACCGGCCGCAACTGGCTGGCAAAGGCGTTGCCCGCACGGGTGACCACACCGCTGGGCAGGGTATCTTCGCCTTTCATGTAGTCCGCGATCAGGGTAAGGCGCAGCGCCTCGTCCGGCTCGAATTCAAGCTTGCCGCGTGCGCCCTTGCGTGTGTAGCCATTGACGCGGTGGCCGTTGGCAACATTGTCCACGTTGCCGTCATAGCCGCCCCACAACGTGCTCAGCGAGCCCTTCAGGTGCTCATCGAAGCGCCCGCCAATGCCGAAGCGCAGGCGGTTCTCGTCGCCCCCACCAAAATGAGCGTAATCCACATACCCTTGGGTCTGCTCCGGGATGGCCTTGCTGATCACATTGAGTACGCCGGCCGATGCGTTTTTGCCGAACAGTGTGCCCTGCGGGCCACGCAGCACTTCGATACGTTCGAGGTCAAGCAGGTCGAGGGTAGATTGGCCGGGGCGGCCGAACACCACGCCATCGACCACTGTGGCGACCGTGGGCTCTACACCGGGTGAGGTCGAAATGGTGCCCACGCCACGGATGAACAGCGAAGTATCCTTGTTGGAAGCGCCGGCCCGGTAGTTGAGGGTGGGTACCTGCTGCACGATGCTGGCGACGTTGTTGCGGTTATCCCTCTCCAGTTGCTCGCCCTCCACTACCGAAACGGCCACCGGCACCTTTTGCAGGGGTGCCTCACGGCGGGTGGCTGTAACCGTGACGGCCCCCAGCGCAGTAGGCTGCACGGCCTCTTCTGCCTGGGCGCCCTGCCCTATGGCAGCCAGCAGCACAGCCGTGGCCAGGGGTTTGTGAGGAGGTTTGAAGGAAGACCGACTGCGGCTTTTCTGCATGATGCACACTGCCCTGATAGACCAGACGAAAGAGAAGCTGTGGGTGTCTGGTCTCGCTCGTGCGAGTGGCAGGCGCTTGCCAACAGCAGCGCTTGTTAGCGCTAACACGGCAAGTATCCAAGCGGCCTGCATAGCACGTCAAATACTGAAAAATTCGTCAGTTATGCCTTTTGGCTATTTGCCTTGGGCGCTCTGGTTAGCGCTAACATGGGCCCTCTTTCAGCCACAGTTGCCAGGGCGTCTGCGTGAACAAGCCCAATGAACCCACTCGAAAGCGCCGCGGTGCCGGGCGTGTCACGCTGGCGGAAGTCGCCCGGGTGGCCAAGGTGTCGTCAATTACCGTCTCGCGGTACTTCAACCAGCCGGAACAGGTTTCCGAACCGCTGCGCGAGCGTATCCAGGTTGTGGTGCAGCAGATGGGCTATGTGCCAAATCGGGTGGCCGGCGGCCTCGCCTCCGCGCGCGGGCGTATCGTTGCCTTGGTCATCCCGAACATCTCCGGGCCGATTTTCGCCGATACCCTGCAAGCCTTCAGCGATACCCTGAGTACATTCGGCTACCAGTTGCTGCTGGCCTCCAGCTACTTCAGCCAAGAGCAGGAAGAACAGGCGGTGCGGGCCTTTCTGGGATGGTCGCCAGCGGCACTGGTGGTCACCAGCCGTTACCACAGCCCCGCTACCGAAAAGATGCTGGCGGAGGCGGACGTACCCGTGGTTGAAATCTGGGATTACGTGCCTGAACGCCCTGCGCTGCAGGTGGGTTTTCGTCATTTCGAGGCGGGCCAACTGGCATGCCGCTGCTTGCTGGACAAAGGCTACCAGCGCATCGCATTCGTGCAGAACAGCGTCGCTGGCGACTTCAGCGCCCTGGAGCGGCGTGACGGGTATGCCCAGGTGCTGTTCGAAGCGGGTCTGGAACCCTGGGTGTTCGTCCCGCCCGCAGACGCAGCGCCATTCGAAGCCGGACGCCAGGCGCTGGAAGCGCTGATGCGCCGCACCCCCGCCCCGGATGCGATCATGTTCGCCAATGACAACCTGGCCGCAGGCGCCCTGCTCGCAAGCCAGCGTGCCGGGCTGCGGGTACCCGAAGACGTGGCGGTCATGGGCTTTGGTGACTACGCCTTCGCGCAGATGCTGTTGCCCAGCCTGTCCACCGTGCGGCCACCCTCGCGAGAAATCGGTGTGGTGGCGGCGCAGCGGGTGTTGCAGCACCTGGGCGCCCTGGCGGGCGAAGGCGATATACCACGCTTGAACCTGCTGACGTGCCAGCTGGTGGTGCGGGAGAGTATTTGAAGTAGCCCTGGCCAGTGTGAGTTCAGGTGTTGACTCTCCCGTATGGGGCAGGCGCTACCGACCTGCCTTTTGCTGCGGGTGAACACTGCAATGGGTAAACGGATACTGATCATACTGGGGCACCCCTGTGCCGAGAGCTTCTGTGCAGCATTGGCCGCTCGGTACACCGAGGCAGCCCAGGGTGCGGGCCATGAATCACGCGTACTGCCCCTGGGCGACCTGAGGTTCGACCCCGTCCTACGCCACGGCTACAAACAGGTGCAGGCACTGGAGCCTGACCTGCTGACGGCCCAGGCCGATTTGCTGTGGGCCAACCACCTGGTATTCGTCTACCCCATTTGGTGGGGCGGTATTCCGGCGCTGATGAAAGGCTTCATCGACCGGGTATTCCTGCCGGGCTTCGCATTCCGCTATCAGCCGGGTAAGGCGTTTCCCAAACCGCTGCTCAAGGGCCGCACTGCCGACCTGCTGGTAACCCTGGACACGCCGCCCTGGTATTACCGTTGGATATATCGCATGCCTGGGCTGCATCAGCTGCGCAAGACTACCTTGCAGTTCTGTGGTATCCGACCGTTGAGAACGCTGACGTTTGGCCCCGTGCTGGTTGCCAATGCGCCACGCCGCGAAGCCTGGCTAAAGCAGGCAGAGACCCTTGCCCGCCGCTGACAACGGCCAGATTTCCAGCCAGACCAACCCTGTGCCAAGATGCGTTGCACCCTTGCTGAAAAGGACCTTCATGTACATCGGCAAAGCCGCCCTGCTATCGGGCACTACGATCAAAACCATCCGCCATTACGAGGCCATCGGCCTGCTGCCAACGCCCGTGCGCCATGGCAGGTATCGGGTCTATGACCCGCGAACGGTGGCGCGCCTGAAGTTCATCAAGTGCGCCCAGCAGCTCGGCTTCAAGCTCAAGGAAATGCAGGGCATCCTGCAGGGGCAAGATGATTTTGAGCTGCTGTGGTCGGTCGCTGCCCAGGCGATCGCGGCCAAGAAACAACAAGTGATGGCTCAGATCAGCAGCCTCCAGCTGATCTATGCGGGGCTGGATGCGTTCGAAGCAGAGCTGCAAACGGCCAGCCACCGATGCGAAGCCGCCACCGGCGGTTAGTGAGGGTTGGAGCTCAGTCTTGCACCAGTTCCCCCTTGCTAATCGCAACCTTGATCGCCTGGGCGGTCGTAGCCACCCCCAGCCGCCGACGCGCAGAACGCAAATGGTTTTCCACTGTGCGTTCCGACAGCCCAGGCTGATGGCAATATCGGCTTGTCGGCTGCCGGCCGCCGTCCAGGTAAGCACCTCACGTTCCCGGGCCGTCAGCAGCCTTGCAGCCGAAGTTGCCGGTGCCATCGACAGCCGGCGAGCGGCCCTGAACGCCGCTTCGGCGACAATGACCAGGGCAAGGCAGGCTTCGGAACCGCTCGATACACGTTGACCGCCCAGGCTCATGGCGCCCTCCAGCCCGGCAGGCCCGAATACAGGCACTTGTACACCCTGCAGCCCTGGCCCTGCCGGGCGGCGGACCACCCGATACCGCTCTGTTCCTGCCTGATGGGTCTTGGACCAGAAGAAGGCTTCACGCGCTTCAAGGATGTGCCGGGTGACCGGACAATGCCGCACGTAAGCCTTGGCATCCACTTCCTGGCCATCCTCCCACCACTGGCCTTCTACCCAGAACACACGGTCAACAAGGTCTTCAGCGGTGACAGATACCGAAAACAACACGTATCGGTCGTAGCCCAGAGGCTGTGCGAACTCACGCACAGCCGCCTGAATGGCAGGCATCGCAGAGGCCTGTTGCATCGTGAGCACCGCCCGAAATGCAGCCTCGGCGGGCGTCATTGACCGTTGGCCTCCTTCAACAACGCGGTCGCCGCCAGCTTGCCCAAGGCATTGCCTGCCAACGGGCTGTCACCGGTCAGCAGCTTACGGTCCTGATGGACGAGCCCGGAGATGTCATCATTGATGATCTCCACACCCAGGGCCTTGAGCCGCTCACCGAACTTCCAGGTGAGGTGGCCCGGCATGTAGCCGATATCAGGTGTCTTGGCATCGAGCGCATCCGGGAACGCGCAGATCTTGTAGCCCTTGAACACCGAGTCGTCGCTACCCTCGGTGGCACTTGTCGCCAGAAATGCCGCCGGGCCGTGGCACAGCGAAATGATGAACTTGTCCTGGGCAAAGGCCCATTCGAGCACACGCTTCACGTCAGGGCTTTCGGGCAAGCCGATCAGCGCGCCGTGACCACCTGGTATGAACACACCGATGTAATCCGACTGCTCGCCAAGCGCCTGTTCCAGGACGTCGGCAAGCTTGTGCGGCTGCCTGAAGGCATCACGGTACTTGCTGTAAAGGCCCTTCACCTCGGCGTCTTGCGCGGGCATCGCCCAGTGCTCGAACTTGACCGCGTTACCCGACAACGTCGCGATGTCGAAGGCAAACCCGGCTTTGTCCAGGTGATACATCGGCAACAAGGTTTCGACTGGGTGATTGCCGGTAGAGAACAGTGTGCCATTGTCAGTGGGCAGGTAGCGCTCATCAGCACCGATCACCAGCACCTTCAAGCGCCCACCCGTGTAAGGGGTGGGGTAGTCCGCACCACTCAGGTCAGATTTGGGTGACGTAAATTGGCTCAACGAATACGGCGATGGAAAGAACGCACCGTCTTCTGCCGGGTCTGCGGTTGGGCGTTTATCTTCGGAATTCACAGGTTGCATGGCGGGTTACCTCGGTGGATGTCCAAGGCATTGATCCTAGGGGGCAAGGCCAGCACTCGCAATGAGGGTTTCCCCCTAATACGGGGATATTCCTAACGCTAATCACTCGCGCACCAGTGCCATGGGCCGGTGCGCTGAGTGACAGCTGATCCGTCCTCTTCGCGCTTACAGTGACTCGCCGTCGTCGATGTCTTCGTCCACTTCTGCCGCGTCAGTTTCATCAGCATCATTCAACGCGGGCGAGGTAGGCTTCAAAGGGTCATTGATATAGGGCACATCGCTCGGGCCCTTTTCTTCGTTACCTGCAGTTTTAGGTTGCACAGGGTTATCTCCTTGGTAGGTTCAGACAAAGGGTTTGGGGTCACCCGGGTTTTCCGGGCGCGGCTCATGGATGGGGCAACGGTTATGTTCAGCACGGAAGCCGGATGACATGTCATAGGCAGGCTTTCGGACGCGCATCACACCGCCGAGCGGCCTGTGTGCAGCCAGGCCATGCCAGGGGCTGAATGCCATGCCGTCGTCCATGGCACGCACCTTTTCCTCACTCCAGGCCGCCTGGGGCTCGACTTCGAGCCGGGCTACGGTCACGTAAGGGCTGAGGTCTTCCGGCCACTGAACCGAAGCGTCTTCGACAGGCATTTTTTCGCTATCGGTCGCCAGTTGCACCTGCAACTCCCATACGCCGCCCTGCGTTGCAAAAAACGCCTCTACGGCGTGGCGCAGGCCATCCGGGTCATCGCTCAAATCCACCTGCTGGTCGGTTAGTGCGGTGAGCGTGGCCGACACGGGCACCACGGCGAGCTTTGCGTAATAGGGACCGTACAACATCGGCACTACGGTGCTGAAGCTTTCACCCAGGATGTGCGTCTGCGGATGCCCACCGAGGCTCTTCAACGTGCCGCTTTCACCGCCGAATGCTTCCACAACTTTCTCGGCACCACGCAGCACGGCAGAGAGGGCTTTCTTGGTACCGGGCGCCTTATCGGTTGTCTTGGCCAGCATCTTGAGGGTTTTCAGGAAGGCCTTGGGGGTCGCAGCAGTGAACGCCTTTGCGTTCTGCATCACGAAATCCTGGGTGGTTTCACCCTCACTGCCGGGCAAGCGTGGCCCGTCCACACCGACCATCTTCAAGGCCAGGCCGCGTGGGGTGGACACCTTGTCATCCAGAATATCGCCAGGGTTGGTGGAGAACCGCAGGTAGGCATTGAACCGCCCCGGTTTGGCGAAGGCGCCCTGGGCCAGGTGCGATGGCAGGCCCGGCGCGACCGTGATGGTGCCCCGCAGCAGGCCATGGCCCTTGGCGTGAACGCTGCGGTAGGCGTGGCCATTGTCTTTGAACGTGATCTCCATGATCTGGCGTAGCGTGTCTTGCAGCTCCTGGCTGGTTTGCGCTTCATCTTCAGGAATGTTTTCAAAAGCAGGGTCGCACGGCAACGGTGCACCTGCAGCCGGTGTTACGGGCTCATTGTTCATCAAGGCTACTCCGGTCGTCTCTGTGGACGGTTAGGGTGTTCGTAACAAGGCAACCTGGGTGCCGCCGCGCAGCCCTCGCCGCAAGGTGTCACCCTTGCAGGTTTGAGGGGCCGGGGAGCCGATAGCGTTCAGCCATCTTGTGGAAATCCGGACAAGTGGAGCTGAACGCTTCGGCCACTTGCCCAGCGTCTTCACACCACTTGGTCCGCGATACGGATCGTTTGGGTCTGTTGGTCTTCCAGCGGCTGGCTAGCGTGCAAGGTAACGGGTATCGACTTGGCTGCAGGCACCTTGCTCCGCTGAGCGTGGTGCCAGAGCGGCACCAATGGGTTGCATTCCGGGTAGTAGGCCCCGGCACACCCTTCAGGTATGTCGTAGGCGATGATCTGCAAGGGCCCCGCTTCGCGCAGCACCTGCGGTTCGACCGCGGTGCGCAGCAACACCCAGTCGCCCGGCGCGAACCCCAGGCGCACCACGTCGCTGCGGTTCATGAACAGCACGCTGCGGGTGCCCTTCACTCCACGAAAGCGGTCGTCATAGCCGTACACCGTGGTGTTGAACTGGTCATTGCTGCGCAACGTCATCAATTGCAGCACATTGTGCGCATGGGGGCTGACCTGCACGTCTTCGTCAGCCTCCAGTTGCTGCGGCGCCACGAACTGGGCCCTGCCAGAGGGGGTCTTCCACTGGCGTTGACCCGCCGGCAACGGGCGGTGGAAGCCGCCCTGCTGCCACATGCGGGTCTCCATGTCGTGGAATATTTCCGGGTAGACCTGGCTGATGGCGGTACGCACCAAGGCATAATCGTGCCGCCATTCGTCCCATGGTATGCGGTGATCTGCGCTAAGTGTGGCCTCAGCCAACCCTGCGATGATTGCGACTTCAGAGCGCAAGTGCTCGCTGGCAGGCTCAGTGGTGCCTTCCCAGCCCCGCACCACACCGGTGCTGTCCTCGGTGCTGTAGGCCTGTACCCTGCCCTCCTGGCGGTCGATCTCGATATGCCCAAGGCAAGGCAGCAACCAGCCCTGCTGGCCGGGCAAGAGGTGGGTGCGGTTGAGTTTGGTGGCCACCTGTACATTCAGTGCCAGGTGCTGCCACGCAGCCTCCATGCGCCGTGTGTCGGGGATGGCCCGCAGAAAGTTGCCGCCCAGGCCGATGAAGGCCTTGACCTGGCCGGCCAGCAGCGCCTCGCAGCAGTCAACCGTCGCCATGCCCTTTTGCTCGGGCACTTGCACCCCAAACAATGCCTGTAGCTTGTCTGCAGGCACTTTGGACGGGTCTTCTGTAATACCGACCGTGCGCTGCCCCTGGACGTTGGAGTGCCCCCGCACCGGGCATATCCCTGCGCCAGGCTTGCCGATATTGCCCCGTAGCAGCAGCAGGTTGACCAGCATTTGCACATTGTCGACGCCGTGGCGATGCTGGGTCATGCCCATGCCGTAGACGATCATCACGTTATTACTGCGGGCGTACACCGTCGCCGCCGCTTCCATTGCCGCGCGGCCGATGCCTGAATGACGCTCCAGCAGGTCCCAGTCATAGCCCTCCACTTCCCGGCAAAGAGCCGCAAAACCCTCGGTATGCGCCTCGATGAATGCGTGATCGAGTACACCTGGCAAGCCCTGTTCGAGCGCCGCCTGCTCCATGGCCAGCAGCGCCTTGATGATGCCGGTCACCGCCGCCAGGTCGCCACCGATTTTCACCTGATGGTACTGGGTGCTGATGACTGTCGACTGCGGCCCAAGCATCTCGCTGGGAGACTGCGGGTTGACGAAGCGCTCAAGCCCACGCTCGCGCAGCGGGTTGAAGGTGACGATCGGCACATGGCGCTTGCGGGCCTCCTGCAGCGGGTGCAGCATGCGCGGGCTATTGCTGCCCACGTTCTGGCCGAAGAAAAAGATACAGTCGGTGTGTTCAAAGTCCGTGAGGGTCACCGTGCCCACTGGCACGCCTATGCTCTCCTGCAGCCCCACCGACGTGCTTTCATGGCACATGTTGGAACTGTCCGGAAGGTTGTTGGTGCCGTAGGCGCGAGCGAACAACTGGTACATGAAGGACGCTTCCAGCGATGCCCGCCCTGAGGCATAGAACACCACCTGGTCAGGCGTGAGCCCTCGCAGCTGTTGACCGATCTCGCGGTAAGCCTGCTCCCAGGTGGTGACCTTGTAGCGGTCGGTGACCGGGTCATAGTGCAGTGGGTGGGTGAGCCGGCCCTGGCGTTCGAGGTCATGGTCATTCCACGTTCGCAGTTGGGCGAGCGTGTGGCTGGCAAAGAACTCAGGGCCGGTACGGTGGCGGGTGATTTCCCACGCGGTCGCTTTCGCGCCGTTCTCGCAGAACTCAAGGGCATGGGGGTCGCCGGGCTTGGCCCACGCGCAGCTGACACAGGCAAAGCCTTTGGGTTTGTTCTGTTTGACCAGGGCAAGCGACCCCGAAGCCATGACCTGTTCACGCCAGAGGATGGCCATGACCGATCGCGCTGACCCCCACCCTCCTGCGGCATCTTCATAGGGTTTAAAACGCGCTTGAGGGTGGATGAGCGACATGGCCGCCTCGCGTGAAGTTATGTCTGAATATTTCGAGAAGTGACGATAGATAAAAGTTCAAGGCGCAGGCTGGCGCCCCGCTACGCCAGCCTTGGGCTCAGGCAGAGCCGACCCAGGGATGCCCCATGACCCACTGCAACGTCAGCCCCAACATAGGCTTGCGCTCGGCCTTGGCGCGTTCCTCTGCCAGCGCGCCAATGGCGTCGAGCGTGGGCTTTTCGGCCGACGCCTGGGTCTGCTCCAGCAGCGCTTCGAGGCGGTCGTGATAGGGCTGGTTAAGCACCTCGAAGTGTTTGGCGCAGGTGGCGTGCAGGTAATCCACCCAGAAAGGCCGCTCCAGCAGCGACTGCGCGACCTTGGTGTCGGTTTCCTGCGACAGGATGGTGCTGGCCGCCCGTTGCAGCTGGGCTTCGCTGACATTGGAAAACAACCGGTGATACATGTAGCGCGGTTGCGCCGGAAGCCCCAGTGGCCTGACCAGTGCGGCGCGGTAGGCCAGGTGGACTTCCACTTCATCGTGCAGGCCATAGGGGTTGGCAGCGCGGGCCTGCTCGATGTGCTGGCTGGCCACCCGGTCGACCTCGTCGAGGCGATACAGCTCACGGCCAAGCTGCACCAGTGCCGAGCCGATGTCGGACGTTGCCAAACCGGCGGTACGCGTGACCACCAGTGCACGCACTTCCAGCAGGCTCAGTATCAGCAGCATCTGGTCTGAGCAGGTGCGGGGCCCTGCTGCCTGCTGGAACATGGCCTGGCGCACCTCGGTGTTTTCCACGCAGGCTTCAATGAGCGCCCAGATGCGTCTGCGCAAGTCCATGCCCTGGTACTCGTAATCTGCTGAACGGCCCAGGTCGTGGATGAAGCGCATCAGGTCATCACTGCCGGGTTCTTGTGACAACTGGGCCCAGCGCGTTTCGCGAACCCCACGCTGAGCGGCCTCCAGACCGTCCAGCCAACGCTCCAGCGACTCCTGGCCCCCCGGCCCATGCCTGCGCACGGGCAGCATGGCCGTGCCTTGCGCCCCCAACGTTTCGCGCAGGGTTTGCTGGGCTTCATCAGGCATGGCGTTGTCATGCAGGCTCAAGCCGGCAAGCCGCCTGTGGGAATGGGCCAGGGTCGGGCTCATGTCCTCGACACGGTTGTCGCGCAGGTCGATGTCTTCAAGGGTGGGGTGCATGTAGACCTCGACCGGCAACTCGGTCAGGCCGGTGCTGCGCAGCGACAGACGCTGCAGGTTGAGCAGGCTGCCAAGCGGGGGCAGAAGTGCGATGGGGTTGTACGACAGGTCGAGCGTGCGCAGGCGCTGTAAGGCGGCGAGCCTGGCCAGGCCAGCCTCATCGATCACCACCTGGTTTCGGGCCAGTGACAACGTCGTGAGTTGGGTCAAGGCCTGCAGGCCATCTGGAATACCGCCCAGCAGGTTTTCACTCAGATCAAGGGCCTGTATCTGGGTAAAGCGCTGCAAGAAACCCGGGGTGATGGTGTGTAGGTGGGCACGCCGGATGGACACCTGGCTGACGTGCTCGAAGGTGATCGCTTCGGGAAGCACCGGCAAGCTGTCGATGCGCTCGCTGTCGATGACCAGACGGTACTGGCCGTCAGCGTCCGGGCGCTTGCGCCGCCAGCAGTGGCGAATGCGCCGGGCAATCTGCCGGCGACGCTCCGCCAGCGGTGCTGCGGTTGCCTCGCGCCGCCAGGCTGCCAGGCTTTCGTTCAGGTCCAGCAAGCACTGATGCAGGTGCCGCAAGTGGTCCCACGGGGTGTCCCCGCGCAACCGCACGGTTTCAAGGTAGGCCTCAACGTCCACATCCTTCAGCGTCGGGAATACCTGCTGGTAACCGTGCAGCAAGGCGCGGCGTGAGCCTTCCGCCCGCCCGCTGAGTGGGTAACCCAGGCGGCCATCGCCCAGCCGCCTGGGCGGGCGTACCCCTCCGGCAACGGGCGCCATTGCCAACAAGTTGGCTGCCTGATCCCGGTCGGCGCTTGCGCGGTCCGCCAGGGCGCTGGCAAGGCCGCGAGATGAGGCGTCAACCCCCGCAACAGCCTGACGCTGTTCAGCATCCAGGTGCCAGAACAAGGCCTGGAACAAGTCATCGCTCGCCAGCGCGCCGGGCCGAGCGACACCCTCGCTGTCGGTGGCCAGGTAACCCTGGGGCGTGCGAACCAGGCAGCGCGTTTCCATGGCGGTCGCACTGCCTACCCGCGCAAGCACATCACCCTGCAGCCGAGTGTCGCGTACCTGAACCTGTACCCCAGCCGGCCATGGCGCCAGGTCATCTACCAGGCCCAGGGCCAGCTGCTCAGTGTCGGTGGTGGCTGCCGCCGGCTGCTCGAAGCCCGCACAGGCCCTGTCCAGCCGGGCGTCACGCAGTAACCAGCGCGCCTGCTCGGCCATGGCCAGCGGAACCCGCTGCTGCTCCAGTAGTTGGCTCAGCTCGCTGCCGCTGGCGTGCTCCACCAGCGCGCGCCCGGCCCTGGTAGACAACGTGGGAAAGTCGCGATGCAACGGCTGCGCGGCGCGGCTGGGTGTGCCCTGCATGTGCTGCCAGTGGGCCTCGAAGGCCTCACCACGCAGCCTGGGGAACCACTCATGCAGCTCATGGCGTTGAGCAGCATCACACAACCGCGCAGGTGCGGGGGCGTCTTCGAGGTGCAACAGGCGCACCTGGTTTTCGTTCATGGCCACCGTGCGCAAGAGCCGCTTGGCCAACGCATCACTCACCGCCCCCAGGTTGGCCCCCAGGCGCCGCACCAAAAGGCCTGCCCCTTGCCAGTCCTGGGGGCGTTCCAACCCATGCCGGACGCCGGACGCGCCGTTATCGTGCAGGGTGATGGCTGGCGCGTCGGGCCGTGACGGATGGATCAGCGTCGGCACGTGGTTGTCGTCACCCAGCGGGTACGCCTTGTTCGAGATAGACACATGTAGCCGACCCTGGAGCGTGCCCCGCTGCCCATGTGCAAGCGTCTGCTCGGGCTCTGCGTAGCCCGGGAGGTCGGTGCGGGCCAGGCGCAGTTCGCCGTTCCAGAGGCGCACAGGGGCCAGGTCGTCCACTGCGGCCACCCGCGCCGCCAGCTTGACGGCCACTGCCTCGGCCGCCGCACCGCCTGCCATCATCGCAACGCTCTCGGCCACTGCCATCAGGTGCGCCAAGGCCGCCTCGCGGTCGCCGAACGCCCAGTCCTGGTAGCCTTCGTACACCTCGTCCGCCAACTGCACTGCGGTCAGCCCCAGCAAGGGCAAGGCCAGCCCCGGGATGAAAAAACTGGCGATCCCCAGCGCGTCGAGCCCTACCCCTTTTAGCCAGTGCATGCGGCGGTCGCGCTCTACGCTGTCGACCTTGGTGGTAGGTACGGCCAGTGTCTGTGCGTCCTCCAGCAGTGTGTCTACCTGCACCTGGCGCAGGTGGGCGCACAGTGGCCCCTCGATACGCTGCCAGCGCCCATCAAGCTCGATGGCGTCCTGCGCGCCTCCGGTGGCCAGCAAACGCTGCAACGCCTGGTTGAAAGGGACGCGGTCCTGTTCCTTGATGAAGCGCTCGAAGAACCTTCGGTAACCGGGGTCGCGCAAGCGTGCGCCCAACGCACTGAACCACAGTGCCCAGGAGGCATAGGTACACATCGCACCTGCGGGATCATCCGGCACCCAGGCAACAATGCGCTGCAGCGTCGAGGCATCGTCATGCTCCTCGAACACCACCAGACCGCACATCTGGCGGCCGAGCAAACGGACCTCGTTGGCAGCCCACCCTGTCGAGTCACTGGATGCACGTACGGCGTTCGTCACAAGCGCAACTGCTCGCCCATCCAGGTTGCCTTGAGCGCGGGCCATGTGCGTGGCAGCTACCAGCCGGGCGCGCCAACCCTCCTCCAGCACCGCCTCGGTTTGGTGACGGCGGGTGTTGTCTGCCAGCAACACCTGCTTTAGGTGCTGCTGATAGGCGGCCCCTATATCCAGTGACCGGCACAGGCCGGCGAATGCCCGGGGCCGCCAGGCGATCGGCTGGGCCTGTGCGTCGAGCAACGTCGAGCTCTGCAACCAGGCTGTTTCGGCAGTTTCATGCAAGGTGAAATTGTGCAGTGCGCAGGCGAGCAAACTCTGCTCGAAGGTAACGGGGACAATACCGTCGGGCGCCAGCCCTACGCTGGAGGGGTAACGGATATGCACGGCGCGGCGCAGGGTGGCGAGGCGAACGTCCAGCGGCGGCTGCACCTTTCTGGCCAGCGCCTCGCTGAGCAGTGCACTGGCGAAGGTGTCCAGTGGCTGAATTTGGCGCAGCAACGCCTGAACGGCCTCGCATGCGCGCTGCTGCTCGGCAAGCGCCTGCCGCAGCCCCGTCAACTGCTCGGCAGTAGCTTTGGTCAGCCACGCTGGCAAGCGGCTGGCAATGAAGGTATCGACAGATGTATCTGCAAAAGGAAGTGTCTCCATGGTGAGCTCCGTCATGGCGAAACCCACATGGAGCCTGTATCACACGCCGGTGCAGCGGTATCTATCTACGCTCGCATCAGAAATACCTTGCAAGCTTACCCTCCCCTCCTACCACCACATCCGCTACAATCGCGCCCGGGTGCTAGCTGCGTGGTGCAGTGATGCAGGTTAAAAAACTACGCAGGTCGGGCCGCCATGCGGGAGTTCCTGCGCCTATGCATAACACCCAACTGCCCCGAGCCCAGCAATTGGCCGAACGTGCTTTCGCCCGTTTCGAGCAATTCCTTCATATCGAGGCGGTCAGTGGCGTCGTCCTGCTGATCGCTGCCATCGCCGCCCTTGTCTGGGCCAACTCACCGGCTGCTGCCAGTTACGAAGCCCTGTGGCACACCCCGATAACCCTGGGTATAGGTTCGCTGGTGTACGCCCAACCGCTGCACTTTTGGGTAAACGATGGGCTGATGACCGTCTTCTTCCTGGTGGTCGGCATGGAGATCCGCCGCGAGATCCATGAAGGCGCCTTGGCCAGCCTGCGCCAGGCAACGTTGCCGATGGTTGCCGCCATTGGCGGAGTGGCCGTGCCGGCACTGGTTTACCTGGGCTTTGGCCACGCAGCTGACGAGCAGCGGGGCTGGGCGGTACCGACCGCCACCGACATCGCATTCGCCGTTGGGGTACTGGCCTTGCTCGGCAAGTCGATCCCGTCCAACGTGCGGGTTTTCCTGCTGGCCCTGGCGATCATCGATGACATCATCGCCGTGCTGATCATCGCCGTGTTCTACTCCGGCGGGCTGGATTACAGCGGTTTCGCGGTCGCCGCCCTGGGCCTTGCGCTGGTGGTAGGGCTGCAGCGCATCGGTGTCGGCTCCGCCTACGCCTATGTCATCCCGGGCGCCATCACCTGGGTGGGTGTGCTGATGACCGGTGCCCACCCGACGCTCGCCGGTGTGGTGCTGGGCCTGATGACCCCGGTCACTGCCCGCCCCATGCGCGAAACGCCACTCGAAGCGGTGACCCGTTTCACGCAGGAACTGGTAGGCCGCGCCCACAACGCCCGCCAGGCCCCTGGCGACTTGCTCAGCCCGCTCAAGCACCTGCGCCTGGCGCAACGGGAACTGCTGCCGCCTGTGGTTCGCGTGCAAAGCGCCCTGCACCCGTGGGTGGCCTACGCGATCATGCCGGTGTTTGCCCTGGCCAATGCCGGGGTCAGCGTGGGGGGCGTAGACCTGGGTGCCCAAGCGCCTCACGGGGTGATGCTGGCGGTAATGCTGGCGTTGGTAGTGGGCAAGCCCGTCGGCATCGTCAGTGTCAGCTGGCTGATGGTGCGCTTGGGGTTGTGCTCGCTGCCCGCAGGCGTCACCTGGAGCGGCATCACCTTGATCGGCCTGCTGGCCGGCATCGGGTTCACCATGTCGATCTTCATCGCCAACCTCGCCTTCATCGACCCGGCAACGCTCGGGGCGGCGAAGCTGGGTGTGCTCTCAGCCTCCGTCATCGCCGCGGTACTGGGGCTGGTGTGGGGAATATTGAGGGTACGCAAGGCCTGACCCGCGACGTGCCCGCTGCGCCGAGGCGCAGCGGGTTTCACTGCCCGGCCGGCAACCCGCCCCTGCACCGCTTGTCGTGCCAACCCCAATCAGAATCAACGCAACCGGCGCTACCCATTCGAACAGGTATGAGCATTCTCAACTGCAGGAGCTTCTACCATGCGCGAATACCCTACTCCGCCCTTCCCGTCCCAGCCCCAGGCCGTACCAGGCTCCCAGCGCAAGATGGAGCCGGTACCCGATTGCGGCGAGCATAGCTACAAGGGCCATAACCGGCTGGAGGGCAAAAAGGCCCTGATCACCGGCGGCGACAGCGGCATAGGCCGTGCAGTGGCCATTGCCTATGCGCGCGAAGGGGCCGACGTGGCCATTTCCTACCTGGACGAACACGAAGACGCCAAGGAAACTGCCCGCTGGGTGGAAGAAGCCGGGCGCAAGTGCCTGCTGCTACCCGGCGACCTGGCCCAGAAGCAGCAGTGCCAGGCTATCGTCGAGCAAACCGTCGCCCAGTTCGGGCGCATTGACATCCTGGTGAACAACGCAGCGTTCCAGATGGCCCACGAGGCCTTTGAAGACATCGACGATGATGAATGGGTAAAAACCTTCGACACCAACATCACCGCGATTTTCCGCATCTGCAAGGCTGCCCTGCCGTCGATGCCCAAGGGCAGTTCGATCATCAACACCAGCTCGGTCAACTCGGACGACCCGTCTTCATCGCTGCTGGCCTACGCCGCTACCAAAGGCGCCATCGCCAACTTCACGGCAGGCCTTGCGCAATCGCTCGCCAAGCGCGGGGTGCGGGTGAACAGCGTGGCACCGGGCCCGATCTGGACACCCTTGATCCCCGCCACCATGCCCGATGAGGCCGTTAGAAACTTCGGCTCTGGCTACCCCATGGGTCGCCCGGGCCAGCCAGTTGAGGTGGCCCCTATTTACGTGCTCCTGGGGTCTGACGAGGCCAGCTACATCAGCGGCTCGCGTTATGCCGTCACTGGCGGCAAGCCAATCCTGTAGAGCGACGCCAGGCAAGCCTTAATGGCTTGCCTGCACACGCCATCACGGCATCAGAATGGCCTGGGGGTGATCGATGCAGGGCACAGGCACCAGGCTTCGGTTGGCCATCAGCCACTCGCGCATGCGCACGGTATCGAATATCTGCCCTTCTTCCATCATTGCCAGTATCAGGTCCTGGGACATTCGGTAACACCCGCACACCGCGCATTGGCGCTGCTCCCAGCCACTGCTGCACTCGATGGACTCGGCCTGCCCCGCGCATATCAGACAACTCATGTTAGCCCCCTATTGTTCTTGTTCAACTGCGAGCAGCTGCAAGGTCAACCCGGCTGCGCCGTGCCCGCTTTACATGAGATATCCATGCCAACCTTAAAATTCCCTGACAATTCCCTGACGTTGTCAGCCAAATAGCGTCAGGCCAGCAACTGGCTCAACACCGCCCGTAACTTGCCCGGCTTGACCGGTTTGTTGAGTATCGGCATGCCTAGCGCCTGCAGCGCCCTGCGGCATGGGTCGCTGCGGTCCGCCGTGATGACTACCGCAGGGATGTGCTGGGCGAAATGCGCCCGCAGCCGGCAAGCCACATCGCAGCCCAGCACACCATGGTCGAGGTGGTAGTCGGCCAGAATCAATTCAGGCGCCTGGCCTTGCAAGGCCAGCAAGGCAGCCTGCTGGTCGGTGGCGGTGACCACTTCGCACCCCCATTGGCCCAGCAACGCGCCCATGCTTTGCAGAATGCTCGCTTCGTTATCCAGCACCAGCAGGCGCCGCCCCGGCAGCGGATCCCCCGCCACCGGCAGCATCTGGCAGGGGGGAATCTCCACTGGCAGTGCGTCGGCCAATGGCACCTCGATGCTGAACACCGAGCCCCGCCCCGGCCAGGAGCGCACCTGAACCGAATGGCCGAGGATCTTGGCGATGCGCTCGACGATCGCCAACCCCAGGCCCACGCCCTTGCGGTCGGCAGCGCGGCCCACATCGAGCTGATTGAACTCAAGGAAGATGGCCCCCAGACGATCTTCGGCGATGCCCCGCCCGGTGTCCCATACTTCCAGCCGCAGGTACCGCCCACGGCGCCTTGCCCCCAGCAATACCCGGCCCTCGGCGGTATAGCGGAACGCGTTGCTGAGCAAGTTGCGCAAGATACGGGTCATCAGCCGCAGGTCGGTGCTGACGGCATGCTGCCCGAACCGGGCACGCAACGGGATGCCTGCTGCATCGGCCACCGAGCGGAACTCCGACACCAGCGGCGCGAACAGCGCCTCCAGGTGATACACGGCAATGTCCGGCTTCACCGCCGCCTGGTCCAGGCGGGAGATGTCCAGCAGGTCGGTAAGCAAATCCTCGGCGCCTTCGAGGGCCTGGTGGGTGCGCTCCACCAGCACCTGCTCAGCTTGGGGCAGCTGCCGCTCGCGCAGGGTGGAGATGAGCAGCCGGGCGGCATTCAGCGGTTGCAGCAGGTCATGGCTGGCGGCAGCCAAATACTTGTCCTTGCTGCGGTTGGCGGTTTGCGCGGCGTCCCTGGCATCACGCAGCGCCCGGGCAATCTGCTTGCGCTCGGCAATCTGCTGCTGCAGGTTGCGGTTGGCCTCCAGCAACTCGTCGGTGCGGGCGGCTACCCGCTGCTCAAGCTGGTCATTGAGCTGCTGCAGGTGTTGCTGGGCCAGCTTGCGCTCGGTGATATCGGCCACGAACCCCTCGACCAAGGCTTGCTGGCCGGGCTTGAGCAGCAGGTTCATCAGCACATCGACAGGGCTACCGTCCCGGCGCCGCAGGCGGGTTTCGTAGCCATGCAGGCTGTGCTCGCGGGCCAGCGTGGCGGTAATCGCCTGCAGCTCCTGAGCGCCGCCGACGAACAGGTTGGCGGCAAGGTCCTTCAGGCTGAACAGCACGGCCTGCGGGTCGTCATACCCCAGCATGCGCGCAAGCGCCGGGTTGGCGGCGCGCATGCCGTCTTCCAGGCTAGCCTGGAAAATGCCATGAACTGCGTTTTCAAACAGCCATTTGTAGCGGTTTCGCTCGGCCTCCAGTTCATCCAGCCGGGCCGCCAGCTCAGGGTAATGGCTCTTGCGCGCCGAGTGGTCACCCAGGCCCAGCAACCCGGCCAGCGCCCGCTGCTGCTCCTCAGAGGGCCTCGCCATACACGACCTCCACGTCGCGCTGGCTGGACGCGCGGGGGTTGGTGAGAATGCACGGGTCGCCCATGGCATGCTGGGACAAAAACGGTATGTCGCTGGTACGCACACCGTGCAGGCCGAGGGTTTCATGGAAGCCCATGGCGTGCTTGAGGGCGATCAGGTGCTCCACCAGGCGCGCGCAGATCTGCCGGTGGTTCAGGCCCCGGCAGTCGATGCCCATCACCTCGGCAATCACCTTGAACCGCTCCGGCGCCGAGCTGTAGTTGAACGCCACCACATGCTCGACGAGCACGGCATTGCACAACCCATGAGGCAGGTCGAGAAAGCCGCCCAGGCTGTGTGACATGGCGTGCACCGCGCCCAGAATGGCATTGGAAAACGCCAGCCCCGCCTGCATGCTGCCCAGCATCACTTTTTCGCGCAGGCCAATGTCCCGGGGGTTGGCGATCATCTCCACCAGGTTGCCATTGATCAGGCGCATGGCTTCCAGGGCATGGGGGTCGGTCAGCGGGCCGTGACCCGTGGAAACGAACGCCTCGATGGCGTGCACCAGCGCATCGATGCCGGTACAGGCCGACAGGAAGGGGTCCATGCTCAAGGTGGTCTGCGGGTCGATCAGCGACACATCGGGCACTACCGCCTTGCTGACGATGGAAAACTTCATGCGCTCCTGCTGGTTGGAGATGATCACGAACTGCGACACATCCGCCGATGTACCGGCAGTGGTCGGGATGAGGATCAGCGGTGGGCTGGGCACGCGGATCATGTCCACCCCTTCGAACTCGAGAATGCTGCGGCCATGGGCGACCACGATGCCGATGGCCTTGCCGCAGTCCATGGGGCTGCCGCCACCCACCGCAACGATCACATCGCAGTGGTGCTCGCGGTAGATGTCGGCCCCGAGCATCACCTCTTCAACCCGGGGGTTGGGTGATACCGCACTGTACAGGCAGTAGTCGATGCCCTGCGCCTGCAGGCTGGCCTCGACGTCCGCGACCCAACCGGCAGCGATCACGCCGGGGTCACTGACCACCAGTACCTTGCGCGCGCCGAAGGTTTTGGCGTAGTTGGCCACGTTGTGCCGGCAACCGGCACCGAAGATGATTTCAGGCGAGACGAACTTGCGAAGCGGGCTGAAACTCTGGCTCATGGGCAAGCCTGTTCTTATTGTTCTGGAAGGTAGCTGCCAGCGTAATGCATCCCCCAGCGCAAGCAACCAGACCAAAGTGCCAACCAGGCGTGTGGCCGGCGCCGGCCGCCGTCGTGACGGCCGGTGCCTGATGCCTCAACGGTTGGCGAAATACATCGTCACTTCAAAGCCGATGCGCAAGTCGGTATAGGCGGGTCGGGTCCACATGGGCAGGTCCTCTTCTTGTGCCGGGCGATTCCGGTAACGGCATTAATGCACGGGGGGCGTCACGGCCAAATGCTACTTTGGAACGAACTTTCCCCCGACAGGGACAGGCGGCGGCACTACTTCAGAAGAAGTTCAGAAGAAGCCCAACGGGTTGATGTCGTAGCTCACCAGCAGGTTCTTGGTCTGCTGGTAGTGGTCGAGCATCATCTTGTGGGTTTCACGCCCCACGCCAGACTTCTTGTAGCCACCAAAGGCAGCGTGGGCCGGGTACAGGTGGTAGCAGTTGGTCCACACGCGCCCGGCCTTGATGCCCCGGCCCATGCGGTAGGCGCGGTTGATGTCGCGGGTCCACACACCGGCGCCCAGGCCGAATTCGCTGTCATTGGCAATGGCCAGGGCTTCGGCCTCGTCCTTGAAGGTGGTTACACCCACCACCGGGCCGAAGATTTCCTCCTGGAACACGCGCATCTTGTTATCGCCCTTGAGCAGGGTCGGCTGGATGTAGTAGCCGCTTGCCAGGTCCCCCTGCAGCCGCTCCGCGCTGCCACCGGTGAGCAACTGCGCACCCTCGTCCTGGGCGATCTGCAGGTAGGAAAGAATCTTGTCGTACTGCTGCTCTGATGCCTGGGCGCCCACCATGGTGTCGGTGTCCAGCGGGTTGCCACGGGTGATCTTGGCGATCTTCTTCATGACCTCGGCCATGAAGGGTTCGTAGATCGATTCCTGGATCAGCGCACGTGAGGGGCAGGTGCACACCTCCCCCTGGTTGAAGAACGCCAGTACCAGGCCTTCTGCGGCTTTTTCGATGAACGCAGGCTCGGCCTGCATGATGTCTTCGAAGAACACGTTGGGTGACTTGCCGCCCAGCTCCACGGTAGAGGGGATGATGTTGTCAGCAGCGCACTTCATGATGTGCGAACCCACCGGGGTGGAGCCGGTGAAGGCGATCTTGGCGATGCGCTTGCTGGTGGCCAGCGCCTCCCCTGCCTCGCGGCCGAAGCCTTGCACGATGTTGAGCACCCCTGCCGGCAGCAGGTCGGCGATCAGCTCGGCGAACACGGTAATCGACAACGGCGTCTGCTCGGCCGGCTTGAGTACCACGCAGTTGCCGGCAGCCAGCGCCGGTGCCAGCTTCCAGGCGGCCATCAGCAGCGGGAAATTCCAGGGGATGATCTGGCCCACCACGCCCAGGGGCTCATGGAAGTGGTAGGCGACCGTGCCTTCGTTGATCTCGGCCGCTCCACCCTCCTGGGCGCGGATGCAGCCGGCGAAGTAGCGGAAGTGATCCGCCGCCAAGGGCACGTCGGCATTGAGGGTTTCGCGCACAGCCTTGCCGTTGTCCCAGGTCTCGGTCACCGCCAGCAGCTCTAGGTTCTGCTCGATGCGGTCGGCGATCTTGAGCAATACCAGGGCACGGTCCTGCACCGAGGTTCTACCCCATGCATCGGCTGCAGCGTGGGCAGCGTCCAGGGCCTTGTCCACGTCTGCGGCCGTGGAGCGCGGGAATTCGGCAATGGGCTGGCCGTTGACGGGCGAGCTGTTGGTGAAGTACTGCCCAGCCACCGGCGCAACGAACTCGCCGTTGATGAAGTTGCCATAGCGTGGCTTGAAGGACACGACGGCGCCTGGGGTTCCGGGTTGTGCGTAGATCATGCTGAGCCTCTGCGGGTCGATGCCTGTCCAGCGACAGGCGATGCAGCGATGGTATGAAGCCTGCGCAGGGGGGCGAATGCATCGTTGGCAGGGGGCGGCTCGTCATTTGGTCGTAGGCGCGTGCGGCGGGTTCCAATCACAGGCAACCCAAGAGCCTGTGGAAACTGTCTTCCAAAAAACTCTGAATGCTGGCGCAATCCACCTTGTGGGAGCGGGTTCACCCGCGAAGCAGGCAGCGCGGTGCATGGCACCGGCTTCGCCGGTGTTCGCGGGTGAACCCGCTCCCACAGTGATTGCGCCGACTTTGAGATCTTGTGGAAGACAGTTGATCCCACAGGGGGGGCGCCAACTTTGGGGTTTATGCAAAACCGTTGCTCTCGCATTGGTACCGATCAACCCGCTTAATCGGGTTTGATATCCACACGCTGTAGTGCCCGCCGTTCATACAGGGGGTACAGGTGGCTGACACTGCGGATCAGCTCATACCGGGCTAGGCGGATGCCGGCGAACCGCTCAGGGATTGGTGTGCGGATCACCTCGGTCATGTCATCCCCACGCGCGGCACCCTCGCGCATCAGCCCATCCAGCCAGCCCAGGTAATCACGCATCTGCACCAAAGGCTGCGGATCGCTGGCCAGCGGACCATGGCCCGGTACCAGCTGCTTCCAGGGCAGCGCCTGCAAGGTGTCCAGGTCTTGCAGCCAGGTGCCAAGCCCTGGGCTGCTGGGCGTGGTCAAGGCGCGTTGATAAAACACCAGGTCACCCGCAAACAACACACCAGTGGTTTCATCGAAAATCGCCAGGTCGGCACCGGTGTGGCCTGCCAGCCCCAGCAGGCGCAAGCGGTGGCCTCCCACAGTGTGCAGCCCAGGTTCCAGCACGTGTGCTGGCAGCACCACTTCGGTGCCGCGCATCCAGTCCCCGACCAGCCGATACATGTTCTCGGCCATGGCATCGCCCTGCTGGCGCAGCAGTTCAGTGGTGCCTGCCAAGGCCCTGATGGGCACGTCGGCAAAGGCCTGATTGCCCAGTACATGGTCGGGGTGATGATGGGTCAGCAACACCTCGACCACAGGTTTGTCGGTGATGCTGGCAATGGCCTGGCGCAGCGCCTCGCCATAACGCTTCGAGGGCCCGGTGTCGATGACCACAACGCCGCTGTCAGTGACAATGAAGGCCGTGTTGACCACGTTGCCGCCATTGTCCTTGGCAAAATTGTCGGTACTGCCCTCCAGCAACCAGGTGCCCTGGGCGATCTGCCGGGGTGCCAGCCGGTATTGCAGGTCGGCCAGGGCGGGCAAGCCCAGGCCCACCAGCAGCAATAGCATCCAACGCATGACGGCTTCCCCCGTTAGTCATAAGCCAGGCATGGCATCACGGCACAGCGGCCTCGAAGCGGTTGCCGCTGTTGTCCTGCAATACCAACCGGGTCAGCCCGTGACCCTGCAGATCAAAGCCCAGGTTGGGGTTCTCGCTCACCGCCGGGTACAGCGCCAGCGTGGCAAGAACCTGGCCCTGGGCGTCCTGCAACTCTACATGGTCGATGAAGAATTCAGGGATGCCACTGACCAGCCCGTTGTCCATCGGGTGCGCCACCTCCACCCGCAGCCGGTCGCCGGCCCCACGTGGGTAACGCCCGCCCAGTACCTCACCCAAGTGCTCCTCCCAGCCGGGTTGCGTGCGCACCACGCTGGGTGCTGTACAGCCACCGCCGGCGGCGTCGATCAGGGCCGAGCCCACATGCCAGGTACCGTCGCGGGTGAGTACCGCCGCGCGTAACGGCGTTGCCTGCTCGATGCGGATACGGATGGACAGCCACGGCAGCACGCCCGGGCCGGGTTCGAAGTCGACGATGCGGGGCAAGGGGTTGAGCTCGGCCCAGGCGATGATCCGCACCACCTCCGCACCCAGCGCCCGGGCGTCGATTTCCAGCGGCACCTGGCGGGCATCTTCGGCAAACGGCGGCGCAAGCAGCTTGACCCGCTCATCGAAGACAAACGCGCCCTGCCCTAGCAGTTGCTTGTGGTAAAAGGCCCACATCACCGAAGGCACCGGGTCGGCGTTGCCGCGGCTGTCGTCCGCCATGGCGGCGCTTGCCAGGCAGCACAGCAGCAATGTGGGCAGCAGCCCGACCAGCCGCATGGCCGTCACTCCTCGATGTGAACACTGTCGAGGTAGGTACGCACGGCCCACAGGGCTTCCTGGCTCAGGTAGTCAGCCATTTTTGGCATGTACACCCGGCCATCGCGTACGGCGCCGTTGCGCACGCGCTCCACAAACCATTCGTCCCCGGCATCACCGGCATCGAGCATGCGCAGGTCCGGGGCGATGCCACCGGATTTCGCCTCCAGGCCATGGCAAGCCGCGCAGTTCTGGTTGTAGGCAGAAGCGCCGATCTCCACCGCCCTGTCGTGCTCGGGGGAGGTGCGGTAAGGGTTGGCCGTGGCCCAGCCGTTATCGTCGAGGGCGGCGCCGGTATCCTTCACCGGGGTCAGGCCCTTGGTCTCCACGGCCTCGGGCACCACATTGCCATGGGCCCAGGCCGTTCCGGCCACCAGCGCGCCGACCAACAGGCCTGAAGCAAGCACGACGTTGCGTTTGGTTTTCATTGTTATGCCCTCACGGTTGCACGCAAAGCCTCAACCACAGAGGCCGTGCCGCCATACTAGAAACCGCCCTGCAAGGCCCGAATGCTGCTTTGGTGGCCGGGGCCTCGTCCGTTGGTAGTAGGGCTTGTGGCGAAGGGCCAAAAGAGGTGGGCAATGGGAAGTTTTCCCGTGTTCACCGGGACTTTCTCCCTATGCCCAGACCTCACGCAGGACCACCCTGTGCTGGCCAAAACTCCACAGGGAATTGCAACCATGACAACAAGATCGCTACCCGCCCCTTCCCCCCTGGCCCTGAGCGTGCGGGCCCTGTTGCTGGCCGGGAGCCTGGCCATGGGGACAGCGGCCACGGCGGCCACCCCACCCGCGGCACCTGCCACCAAGAACGTGACCTGGGAAGACATCGCCAACGACCACCTCACCACCACCGATGTGCTGCAGTACGGCATGGGCACCAATGCCCAGCGCTGGAGCCCACTGGCCCAGGTGAACGACAAGAACGTGTTCAAGCTGACGCCGGCCTGGTCGTACTCGTTCGGCGACGAAAAGCAGCGCGGCCAGGAGTCCCAGGCCATCGTCAGCGACGGCGTGGTGTACGTCACCGGTTCGTATTCGCGGGTGTTCGCTCTCGACGCCAAGACCGGCAAGCGCCTGTGGACCTACAACCATCGCCTGCCAGACAACATCCGCCCGTGCTGTGACGTGGTCAACCGCGGCGCCGCCATCTACGGCGACAAGATCTATTTCGGCACGCTGGATGCCCGCGTCATCGCGCTGAACAAGAACACCGGCAAGGTGGTCTGGAACAAGAAGTTCGGCGACCACAGCGCCGGCTACACCATGACCGGCGCACCGGTGCTGATCAAGGACAAGACCAGCGGCAAGGTGCTGCTGATCCACGGCAGTTCCGGGGATGAGTTCGGCGTGGTGGGCCAGTTGTTCGCCCGCGACCCGGAAACCGGCGAAGAAGTGTGGATGCGGCCCTTCGTCGAAGGCCACATGGGCCGCCTGAACGGCAAGGACAGCACCCCGACCGGTGACGTCAAGGCGCCCTCCTGGCCCGACGACCCCACCACCGAGACCGGCAAGGTTGAAGCCTGGAGCCATGGCGGCGGTGCACCGTGGCAAAGCGCAAGCTTCGATGCCGAGACCAATACCATCATCGTCGGCGCCGGCAACCCCGGCCCCTGGAATACCTGGGCACGTACCTCCAAGGACGGCAACCCGCACGACTTCGACAGCCTGTACACCTCTGGTCAGGTGGGCGTGGACCCCAGCACCGGCGAGGTGAAATGGTTCTACCAGCACACCCCTAACGATGCCTGGGACTTCTCTGGCAACAACGAGCTGGTGCTGTTCGACTACAAGGACAAGGACGGCAAGGTGGTCAAGGCCACTGGCCACGCCGACCGCAACGGTTTCTTCTACGTGGTGGACCGCAACAACGGCAAGCTGCAGAACGCCTTCCCCTTCGTCGACAACATCACCTGGGCCAGCCACATCGACCTGAAGACCGGCCGCCCGGTGGAAAACCCCGGCCAGCGCCCAGCCAAACCGCTGCCGGGTGAAACCAAAGGCAAACCGGTCGAGGTTTCGCCACCGTTCCTGGGTGGCAAGAACTGGAACCCCATGGCCTACAGCCAGGACACCGGCCTGTTCTACATCCCCGGCAACCAGTGGAAAGAGGAATACTGGACCGAGGAAGTGAACTACAAGAAGGGCTCGGCCTACCTGGGCATGGGCTTCCGCATCAAGCGCATGTATGAAGACCACGTCGGCACCCTGCGCGCCATGGACCCCACCACCGGCAAGCTGGTGTGGGAACACAAGGAGCACCTGCCGCTGTGGGCTGGGGTGCTGGCGACCAAGGGCAACCTGGTGTTCACCGGCACCGGCGACGGCTTCTTCAAAGCCTTCGACGCCAAGACCGGCAAGGAACTGTGGAAATTCCAGACCGGCAGCGGCATCGTCTCGCCGCCCATCACCTGGGAACAGGATGGCGAGCAGTACATCGGCGTTACCGTGGGCTACGGCGGCGCGGTGCCGCTGTGGGGTGGCGACATGGCCGAGCTGACCAAACCCGTGGCACAAGGTGGGTCGTTCTGGGTGTTCAAGATCCCGAGCTGGGACAACAAGACCGCGCAGCGTTGACCCTGCAGGGGGCGGGCATGCCTGCCCCCGTCATGCCTCTGCAAGCCAGGAGACCTCGACCATGAACTACCTGCCACTCGCCCTGCTGCTGGCCCTGAGCCCCGCATTCGCCACCCAGGCGGACGACGACGGTGGCGATGAACCGTTGGTGATCAACGGCTGCGTGATCGCCGAAGCCAGCCAGTGCCCCGGTGCAAACCTGCGCGGCGCCAAACTGGCCAACCAGGATATGCGCAAGATGAACCTGGCCGGTGCCGACCTGCGTGATGCCGACCTGCGCCATACGCGGCTGGACCTCGCCAACCTGGAAAAAGCTCGCCTGCAAGGCGCCAACCTGACCCGCGCCAGCCTGCAGCAGAGTAACCTGCGTCTGGCCGACCTCAGCGGCGCACGCTTGATGGCCGTGCAGGGCTGGGGCCTGTTCGCCCAGGGCGCGCAGTTCGAAAAAGCCGACCTGAGCGCGGCCTACCTGCAGTTCGCGCGGTTGACCGGCGCCAAGATGCAGCAAGCCAACCTGCAGGCCGCCGACCTGGAAATGGCCTGGTTGAGCAAAACCGACCTACAGGGTGCCCACCTCAACGATGCCAACCTGCAGGAGGCCAAGCTCGGCCAAAGCAACCTCGCCCGCGCTGACCTCACCGGTGCCCGCCAGCACTATGGCAACTTCCAGGATGCCGACATGCAAGGCTGCAGCGGCTGCCCCGACAGTTGGGACCATTGAACCCCGTCAACCGGCTAGTCTTACCACGCCCAGCTGGATGCCCAAGTGCACCAGTTCGGCATGGGAGCTGACCTGCAGTTTGCTCTTGAGCAATGTGAGGTGGTTGGAGACGGTCTTGGTGCTGATGCACAGCTGGCCTGCGATGGACCGCGTCGGCGTGCCGTTGGCCAGCATCATGAAGATCTCCAGCTCCCGTTGGGTCATACGCTGCAACCGTGGGTCCTGGGCGCTTGGCTGGGATGCGCAGGCCAGTTGCGTGGCCAGCGGCTGCTCGATGTAGGCGTGCCCGGCCATGACCCGCTGCACGGCCTCGACCAGTACGTGCGGGTCGGCCTGCTTGGTCACATAACCCATTGCGCCCGCATCCAGCACTTGCCGCACGATCAGGGGTTCGTCGTGCAGGCTGAAAAACAGCACCCGCAACTGAGGCAGGCGTTGACGCAGGCGGCGCAGGGTTTCCAGGCCGCTGATGCCCGGCAGGCCAAAGTCCATGATGACCAGGTTGGGCACCTGCTCATGCACCCGGGCCAGCGCCTCTTCACCATTGGCCGCTTCGCGCACCTGCAGCGCGGGGAACGCTGCGAGCAGCAGGCTGGCATAGCCACGGCGGACCACAGCGTGGTCATCTACCAGCACGATATTCATGGCGACACTCCTGCGCGACTTTCTGGCCATCGTAGGGCCGCCCGGCCGGGTATTGGCTACTACTTTGGTACTGCCCGGGCCGTCTGATCGTCGCATTCACAATTGCGCCGCCCTGGCATGTAATGGCGCTATAACAAGAAGGATCTGACCATGCCACGTGCCCTGCCCCGGCTGCCATGCCTCCTGCTGGCCGCCGCCGCGTCATGCCTCTCGCCGGGCGGCGCCCACGCCGAAACGCCCGCGCTGTTTACGCCCGATGGCTACCGCGCCACCTTGTACCGCAGCCCTACGCCCCAGGAGGTTGCAGGTGGCACAGTCATTGACACTGCCACCTTGCAGCACTTGCTGAACCAACAGCCACGCCCTGTGCTGATCGACGTCTACCGCCGCCAGTGGCTCCAGGGCCGCTTCATCGAGGATGAGCCCCACGCCAACCTGCCGGGCAGCCTGTGGCTGGCCAACACAGGCGATGGGCAGCTGACGCCGGCCTGGCAGGCCTATTTCGCTCAAAACCTGCAACGGGCCACCGCCGGCCAGGCTCAGCAACCGTTGGTGTTCTATTGCCGGTCCGATTGCTGGCTGAGCTGGAACGCGGTAAAACGCGCTGCAGGGCTGGGGTACAGCACGCTCTATTGGTACCGCGACGGCGTGGATGCGTGGCAGCAGGCCAATTTGCCCGTGCAACCCGCGCAACCTGTGCCGTTCCCTTGAAACTGCCGCCATGCCTGAGCGTGCCCGGGTCATCCAATAACAAAAAGGTGAAAAGGCCATGTACAAAATCTTGATCGCCGACGATCACCCACTGTTCAGAGAAGCCATCCACAACGTCATCAGCGACGGTTTCCAGGGCACCGAGGTGATGGAAACCGCCGACCTGGACAGCGCCCTGGCGTTGACCCAGGCGCATGACGACCTCGACCTGATCCTGCTGGACCTGAACATGCCGGGCATGCACGGCCTGAACGGCCTGATCACCTTGCGCAACGAGGCGCCCACCACGCCGGTGGTGATCGTGTCCGCCGAACAGGACAAGCAGATCGTGCTGCAGGCCATTACCTACGGTGCGGTAGGGTTCATCACCAAGTCCTCCCCACGCGGGCAGATGATCGAGGCCATCGAGCAGATCTTGAACGGCAACGTGTACCTGCCCCCCGATATCATTCGTGCGCAAAAAAGCACCACCAGCCGGCGCCTGAGCGATGCCCCCAGCTTCCCGCCGGAGATGCTGCAAGCCTTGACTCGCAAGCAGTTGCTGGTGCTCGAACGCATGACCAAGGGCGAGTCGAACAAGCAGATCGCCTACACCCTGGACATTGCCGAGACCACGGTAAAGGCC
Source organism: Pseudomonas sp. S60 (assembly GCF_016647865.1). Lineage (NCBI taxonomy): Bacteria > Pseudomonadati > Pseudomonadota > Gammaproteobacteria > Pseudomonadales > Pseudomonadaceae > Pseudomonas > Pseudomonas sp. S60. The sequence goes on from NZ_JACVVH010000013.1 coordinate 70,942, forward strand.
CACGTCTCGGCGATCTTGCGCAAGCTCAACGTGCATAACCGGGTACAGGCCATTCTCAGTGCCGGCGACATCGACTTTACCGACTACCTGCGCCGCTAGGCGCGCGGGGGCTGATGCAGGGCCAGTAAATGGCTCATGGCGGTTTTCAGCTTCATGGGCCGCACCGGCTTGTGCATCAGCGTGTGGCCCAGCTCACGTACCTGCTGCTTTAGCTCATTGCTGTAGTTGGCCGTGATCATCAACGCTGGGAGTGGCCGTGCCCGCCGCCCATTGATGCGCGCCACCGCATCCACACCGTTGCAGTCGTTGTCCAGGTGGTAATCGGCAATCAGCAAGTCGGCATGGGCGTGGAAGTTGTCTACCTGGCGGGCCAGGTCCTGCTCCGAGAGCGCGGTAACCACCCGGCACCCCCAGCCCTCCAGTAACGTACGCATGCCGGCACAGATGGCGGCGTCGTTGTCCAGCACCCAGACCTGGGCGCCACGCAGGCACTCAAGCATCGGCTCGCACACGGCCTGGGCCAGCGGTGCTTTGGGTGCAGCAGCGCTCAACGGCACCTCCACGGCGAACACCGACCCTTTGCCAGGCCATGACCGTACCGCGATGCGGTGGCCCAGAATGCCCGCGATCTTTTCCACGATCGCCAGCCCCAGCCCCAGGCCACGGTCCTGATCGGGCCGCTGCACGGCCCCGCGCTTGAACTCCTGGAACATCTCCTCCAGGTGCTCTTCGGGGATCCCGATACCGCTGTCCCAGACCTCGATGCGCACCCGGTCGCGCAAGCGACGGCAACCCAGCACCACCCGGCCCGACGGGGTGTAGCGGATGGCATTGCTGAGCAGGTTGCGCAGCACCCGCGCCAGTAGCAGGATATCGCTGCGCACCACCGCCGAGCAGCCCACGAAGTGCAGCGCCAGGCCTACACTGCGCGCCACCTGGGCATATTCGGCGGCCAGGTTGTCCATCAGTTCGGCCAGCGCGAAGGGCGCGATATCGGCCTTGATCACCCCGGCGTCGAGCTTGGAAATGTCTACCAGTGTACCCAGCAGGTTCTCCACATCCTCCAGCGAGTTGCTGACGTTGCGCACCAAGTGCGCGCTGGCCTGTGGGTCGCGGCGTTCGAGCAAGGCCGCGGTGAACAGCCGTGCGGCATTGAGCGGTTGCAGCAGGTCGTGGCTCACAGCCGCCAGAAACTTGGTTTTCGACAGGTTGGCCTGCTCGGCCTCGCGCTTGGCTTCTTGCAGCCGCGCCTCGGCGCGGCGGCGTTCGTCGATTTCGCGCAGCAGCTGGCCGTTGAGCGAGGTCAGTTCGGCGGTGCGCTCGCGCACGCGCAGCTCCAGGTGCTGGTAGGCCTGGTGCAATGCCTGCGAGGTGTTGCGCCGCTCGGTGATGTCGCGGATCAGCACAAAAATACCCACCACCTCCCCCCCCGCCAGGCGGTTGGGCACATAGGAGCGCAACATGTAGCGCTCCTGGCCGCTGGTGTTGGTTTCGGCGAACTCGAACGTGACGCTCTCCCCGGCCAGGGCACGTGCCACATAGGCCTCCAGGCGCTGACAGTGTTGCTCGCTGTGGGCTTCGCGCAGGCTCTGGCCCAACATCAGGCCACTGGGCCAGCAGTACCATTGCTCGTACACCTTGTTGGTGAACTCGTAGACCAGGTCTGCGTTGAGGTAGGCGATTAGGGCCGGCACATGATCGGTAATCAGCCGGATCCAGCGGGCGCTTTCACTCAACGCTTCAGCATGCTGGTAACGCTCGGTGATGTCGGTGAAGGTATTGACGAACCCGCCGGTGGGTAACGGGTGGGTACGGATCTCCAGCATGCGGCCGCCGAACAGGCGTTGTTCGCACTCGTGCAGCACGCGCCCGTGCGCATCACGGCTGTCGGGGGTAAGCAGCCGCAATTCGCTGTCGGCGATCACGTCGGCGAAGGGGCGGTGTGCAGCCACCGGTGCCAGGCCGCTTAGCTCCAGAAAACGCCGGTTCCACAGCTCCAGTACACCCTCGGCATTGACCATGGCCACGCCCTGGGACAGGTTGTCCACCGCCCGTTGCAACAGGTGCGACTTCTGCGCCAACGCCTGCTCGCGGCGCAGGGTCTCGCTCTGCTTGACCTCGGTGATATCGGTGAACAGGATCACCCGTCCACCATCGCAGGTAGGCCGCTCGCTCACCTGCAACCAGCGGCCGTTGTGTTGACGGTACAGCACGTTCTCCTCAGCATGGCCGCGCGGCTCTTCACTGAACAACCCGCTGCTGGCCATCAACCGCCTGACTTCGGCCAGGCGCATGCCGGCCATGATGCGTACCCGTCGGTTGGCCCAGAATGCCTTGAAGCGGCTGTTGCACAGCACCATGCGCAGGTTGAGGTCGAACAGCACGAAGGCGTCCGAAATGCTTTCGATGGCATCGACCAAGTGCTGGTGAGCCGTTTCGGCGCGCAAACGGGCCTCGCTGAGCAACTGGTTGCCCGCCTTGAGCTCGGCCATGGCCTGGTTGAGGGCGTCGGTACGCTCGCGCACCTGTTCGGCCAGCACCACCGAGTGCTGGAACGCCGCATACGGGCCGTTGCCCCGCGTGGCACCGGTTTCGATGCGCTCGATCAGCGCACCATTGATGCGCTGCAGCTTGTGGTTTTCGTGCTGCAGCCGAGCGATTTCGGCGTGCAGCTCATCGACCGATGGGGGGGTGATTGCGGGCAATGGCAACGCCGGTGAAGGTCTGGTTGATGTGCATGCCATTGAACTGTTCTCCGTAGGTGTTGAAGCCGATCACCCGTTGCTCGCGCAGAAACGCCCCGACCGGCTCCAGGCCGCGCTGGCCCTCGAGCTCCAGGCGGCGCAGAAAACAGTCGCAACCAATGGTCAGCAACAGCGGGCCCAGGCGCTGCTGCAAGCCTTCGAACAGCTGATGCAGGTTCGGCAACAGCGGGCCTGGGGTCATGGCGGTCAGCACGATGCCGGTTTCCACAGCGCAGTAGAAGCTCAGGCTCAGGTCGGCGTGCACCTGCTGGATGGCCCGTACGTAATGCTGGTCGTGCATGCGCACGGCCAAGGGGTGGGCGGCGAATACACGGTGGTCCAGCGCCGCCACCGGCACACCGATCAGCCGGGCATATTCCTCGGCGGCAGGCTCGGCGTTCAGTTCGTAGACCCTGCGCTGGGTGCTATCGGCGCCGGTAACCACCAGTTTGTCCTGCCGGGGCAGGATGTGGTGGGTGGTGAACACCTCGAAATCCAGCCAGGTGTTGACCAGCACCACTACGGCTGCCCCCGTGTGAAATGCCCCGGCGTAGTACACGTGGGTACGGGTGAGGTAGTTGTCGTCCCCGGCCGACCCGCCAAAATGCGGGATGTCACCCAAAGCTGCGCTGAAGGCTGCCAGCACTGTCTCTTCGCGGCTGGACAGCCCATCGAGCAAGGTCAGCGCAAAACTGTGGCCTTTGATAGGCGCCAGGGTGTTGCTGCGACAGCAACTCACCAGCCGCTCGACCGTCTGCTGGGCGTCGATCAGGCTGAAGCGCTCCATTTCGTCGATCAACTCTGCGGCGATCGAGAAGTGGCGGTGGTCAAAACCGACCGCCGTGACGCAATTGCGCCCATAGCCTTGCGGGGTGATCTCACCGGCGCTGGTGCAGCCCACCAGGCGAATGCCGCCGAAGCCCTGCTCCAGGGCTTCGGCCAGCGTCGGCAGGTCGTACTCGGCCGTGCAGAAAAACAGCACGAACCCCAGGTGCGGATGCAGCAGTTGACGCGCCAGTTCCTGGGCGGCCAGGCGGGCATCGCTGGCCTGGGACATGGCGCTGACCACGCCCTCGTTGTGCGCCTGCTGCATCGTGGTCTCCGGCATGGGCTGGCTGAACGGTCAGTGTACGAAGCCCGCGCCGGGGCACGAATGCTACTTGGGTAGCGGGTGGGGGCTTCGATGGTTGTAGTTGCGGCTGCCGCGCTTAACCGGCTGCTTACCAGGTGAGTACCGCACCTACGGCAAAGGTGTCGGTGTCTTCGTTCTGGGCGCTGGTGCCATGCCCATCGATAGAGAACTGGTTGTACTCGGCCACCAGCTTGAGGTTGTCGTTGATGTCATGGAACAGCGCAATGCCGCGGGTTTGGTAATCTGCGCCGCTGCCCACCGCGCCATTGCCGTCGTCCTTGGTCTTGCCGTAGGACAACGCCAGGCGGTTCTTGCCCAGCTTGTACGACGCCTGCAACAAGTAGCCATCGCTGTCGACGTTGCGCAGCACCGGCTCCCCCGCATTGTTGGTGAAGAACGGGTTGATGCCTTTGGCCTGGAACCCTGAACCGGTCACAGAGAAGCCACCCATCTTGGCCTGTACGCCATAGCCAACCCCCTTGGAGGTCACGGCGTTCACGTCGGCGTCGGTGTTGTCGGAGGTCTGGTAGCTGCCGTTGAGCCAGCTGTAGACCTGCGCACCGCCCAGGTCGAACTGGTAAGTGATTTCAGCCTCGGTACGTGGGTTTTTCTGGTAGGCCTTGCCGGTCGGGCTGCTGTCGTTGGTGTCCACCGGGTCCATGATGCCCACCGCTACCCGCAGCCCCTGCATGACCGGCGTACGGTAGGTGATCTGCGAGGTTGGGAACGGGTACGGGTAGCCGCTGCCGATATTGCCGAACGAGACACCGCCACCGTCCACCAGCCCGAGCGTGTCGCTGACCTGACCGTAGCCGGCAAGCAGTTCGTCCAGCAGGATGTTGGAGCGGGCGAACAGCCCGAAGTCCTTGCCGATCAGCACTTCACCCCACGCCGGGTTGGCCACGGTGCCGTAGAACTGCCTGACATCGATGGCGGTATCGGTGCCGTTGCTTTCGCTGTCATTGATGCTGACCCAGAACGAAGCGCGTGCACCGAGCTTAAGGTCATCCACCTGTTTGCCCATGTTGAAGCCCAAGTAGTTGGGCAGAAACCTCATCTTTACCCGCGACTGGCGGCGGTCGAACTGCTCGCCTTCACGGTCGACCTTGCTGTTGACGTAGAAGGCATTGATATAGCCATCGGTAGAGAACGTGGTCTGGTCCTTGTCATACAGCATTATTTCGGCACTGGCGGCATCGCTCAGGCACAGCGTTGCAACGCTCAACGTGGCAGCTGCGAGCAGACGGGGGTGCGGGTTCTTATTGTTGTACATGGCGCGCTCCGGAACGGGGACGGGTTGTCGGAGGCGATTATCAGAAGCCGCATGGGCGCAGGGTACGCTGCTTTGGAGGGCATTGGCGTGGGCTTTGGGCAGCCTTGCCGGGCGCAATGATTCAGTGCCAGGACCGGCCTAAGCCAGGTCTCGGCACTTCAGGCCTACGCCTGGGTAGCAGGCAGGGCCTGGCACTTGCGCAGGCCGCGGGAAGGACATACATGAGGAGTACCAGGCAAGCACCGCCTGGCAAGCGTCGGCGTCAGGAGGCCAGGGCCGAGGGGCGCCGGGATACCGGCCTTGGGAACCTGTGCGGTTGCTGCCAGGCCAATTGCGCCTGCACCTCGCCGGCTGCGTGGAGCACCTTCTGTGCCCAGTGCCGGTCCTTGGGGCACACCACCACCACGCGGAAACCGTGGTCTACGCCTTCGAGGCGCACGCCTTCGGAATCGTCGACATGCAGGTCGATATCGAACGCCGACGGCAACTTCGATGGCGCCAGGGTCAGGCCCTTGTCAGCCAGCACCTGCTGGTGTCGGTCGCTGTTGACCACGCCATCGACGCGGATGCCATACAGCATCAGCCAGCGGCGGATGTAGGCTGGCGTGCGGCCGGACGAGGTGTAGATCCAGATGCTGCAGCCCTGCCGACGCAAGTCACGGATGAGCGCGCGGGTGCCCTTGCGCAGCGGCTCGCCCCACCAGCGGTGGACAAACGCGGGCAAGCGGCTACCCTCTGCCGCCGCATGGTCCGGCTGGCAGGCCAGCGTGTCGTCGATGTCGAACGAAATACGCACCTGTGGACGGCGCAGTGTACGCGCCAGGGCCCGTTGGCCTCGCTGCAGCATTGAAATACGCTCCATCAGCGGCTGCCCCCATGAGCATGCGCCCCGCGCAGGAAGAACTTGCCAGGGGCAGGTGCCTTAGCTTCAAGGAAGGCAGCGTATTTTTTCTTGATCTTGGGCAATTCGTACAAAGCTTTCACACCATGCTTGGCGGAGTTGCGAATGACCGAGGACGGGTTGAAGTAGCCCTCGGCGTTGTCCAGCGACAGCACGAACGGTGGTAACCCTGCGCGCATCAGCAGGTAACTGACGATCAGCGAACCGGTGCGGTTGTTACCTTCGATGAACAACTGCGGCTTGCTGAGGATGCGCACATAAACGCCCGCTGCACGTTTCCAGATCGAGTCGCTGCCGTAGGAGCAGTACCAGTTGTACAGGTCCTTGATGCCGCCTTCGACGTTGTTGAAAAAGTGCGCCTCGGTGGCGGCCAGGTGCGGCGCGAATTCCTTGCGCCGCTCAGGGTCGCTGCCGCACAGCACGGTGGCATTGATTTCGAGCATCAGGTTCAACTGCTGCAGGTCGAACAGGTCGATACCGCGAGCGACATAGTCGTCAATCAGCGCATAGCCTTCAAGCACATTCAGCAGCACCTCGTCGGTGAACGGGTCGCGGGGTTCGGTAAAGTGCCGGCTGAGTTCGGCAAAGTGCCCCTGCACCTCGCGCAGTGCGCGCTCTATCGCTGAAAGATCAAGTCGGGGTATGGCTGCCATCGGTTATCCCTGGTTACATTTTAGTGACACACATGCAGCCGGGTGCAGGCGCCTTCCTGGCCCCTGCACCCGGCTGCCTGAAGCTCATCAGCGTCAGCTGAACTTGCCGCTGATGTAGTCGGAAGTGAGTTGCTCACGCGGGTTCTGGAAAATCTGGGTTGTCGGGCCCATCTCGACCAGGTAGCCGGTACGGGTGCCCTGGGTGATGTCCACCGAGAAGAACGCGGTGGTATCCGCCACGCGGATCGCCTGCTGCATGTTGTGGGTGACCAGGGCGATGGTGTAGTCCTTCTTCAATTCCACCATCAGTTCTTCTACCCGGCGCGTGGCGATCGGGTCCAGGGCCGAGCACGGCTCGTCGAGCAACAGCACTTCAGGCTCGGTGGCAATGGCGCGGGCGATGCACAGGCGTTGCTGCTGGCCGCCGGACAACGACAGGCCGCTGACCTTGAGCTTGTCTTTCACCTCGTCCCACAGCGCGGCCCCTTGCAAGGCGTGTTTCACGCGGTCGCCGATATCACCCTTGTAGCGGTTCAGGCGCAGGCCGAAGGCAACGTTGTCGAAAATGCTCATGGAAAACGGGTTGGGCTGCTGGAACACCATGCCGATGTAGCGGCGCACCACGACCGGGTCAACACCCTTGCCGTACACATCCTGGCCCAGGAAGTGTACGTGGCCTTCGAAGCGGAAACCCTTCACCAGGTCATTCATGCGGTTGAGGCTGCGCAGCACGGTACTTTTGCCGCAGCCGGACGGGCCAATGAAACCGGTGATCTCGTTTTTACGGATAGGCACGTGGCTGTCGCGCACGGCCATGAAATTGCCGTAGAAAATCTTGTCCAGCTTGCAGTCCATGACGATAGGGGCTTCGCTGGCCAAGGGAGCGGCTCTTTGGGCGGTGGATACGTTCACGGTCGAATGCTCCCTTTCTCAATACTTGGGCTTGCCGAAAACTCGGCTAAGAATGTTGATTACCAGCACGATCATCACCAGTACCAGCGAGGCCGCCCAGGCGAGCTCGAGCTGGTTGTCGAACGGCATGCCGGAGAAGTTGTAAATGAGCACGGCCAACGACGCAGTCGGGTTCATCACCGCCAGGCTGCCGTCGTGGTAGATCCAGTAGTTGCTGAACAGCGCGGTGAACAGCAGCGGTGCGGTTTCGCCCGCAGCCCGTGCCACGGCCAGCATGACGCCGGTCAGAATCGCCGGCAGCCCGGTGGGCAGCACGATTTTCCAGATGACCTGGGCACGGGTGCAGCCCATGCCGTAGGCAGCGTCTTTCATGATCTTGGGTACCATCTTCATCGCTTCTTCGGCGGTGAGCACCACGATGGGCAGCATCAGTACCGCCAGCGCCACACCACCGGCCGGGGCCGAATAGGTGCCCGTGGTCATGACCACCAGGGCGTAGGCGAACACACCCGCCAAGATCGACGGCAGGCCGGTAAGCATCTTGGCCGCGAAGCGTGCCGCGTTGGCCAGCTTGCTGTCAGGGCCCAGTTCGGCGAGGAACACCGCAGCCAGGATACCCACCGGTACTGCGATGGCGGCCGCGATGCCGACCATGACGAAGGTACCGGCCATGGCGTTGCCGAAACCGCCGCCCATTTCGAAGCCAGTGGGCGGCAACTCGGTAAACACTTCGAGGTTGAGCCGCGCGCCGCCGCGGGTAATCAGCATGTACAGCACCGAAATCAGCGGCACGCTGGCCACCAGGGCGGCGAACCATGCAAGGCTGGTCAGCAGCACGCTGCGCAGGGCGCGGCCTTCGAGCTTGCGCTGCAGGCTGGGCAGCGCGGCAACAGGGGTAGAGAGGTCAGTCATCATTTATTACCCCGCTGGGCGTAGAGCATGATCATCGAGCCGAGCACGTTCACCAACAGGGTGATGAACATCAGCACCAGGGCGGCGTACATCAGCACTTCCACCTCGTTGGGGCCAGCCTCCGGGAAGTTCAGCGCCAACAGTGCAGCCAGGGTATTGGCCGGGGCGAACAGCGACAGGGAAATGGTGTTGGCGTTGCCCACCAGCATGGCCAGTGCCATGGTTTCCCCCAGGGCGCGGCCCAGGCCGAGCACCAGTGAACCGAAGATGCCGGTTGCAGCGGAGGGCACCATCACCTTGAGGATCGCTTCCCAATGAGTAGTACCCATGCCGTAGGCGGCCTGCTTGGTCTTCATCGGTACGCTGGTCAGCGCGTCCTGGGACACCGCCGCGATGGTCGGCAGAATCATGATTGCCAGTACCAGTGCCGCTGGCAGCAGGCCAGGGCCGCTCAGTGAAGTACCGAAGAAGGGGATCCAGCCCAGCTCGCTGTTCAGCCACGCCGTGAGCGGGCGGATGGCCGGGATGACCACATAGATGCCCCACAGGCCATAGACCACGCTGGGGATGGCAGCCAGCAGCTCGACGATGGTGCGAAACACCGCCGCCAGCCTGGCAGGGAGAAAGTCCTGGGTCAGGAAAATAGCCATGCTGACGCCGAAGAAGCCTGCGATCAGCAATGCAATCAGGGCGCTGTAGAGCGTGCCCCAAATGGCAGGAAGAATGCCGTACTTGCCTTGGTTGACGTCCCAGACGCTGCCGAACAGCACGTCGAAACCGTGCTTTTCGATGCCGGGCAATGCCTTGCGGCCCACTTCATAAACCAGCGCGAAGACCAGGGCCAGCACCAGTACCACGCCAATACGGGCGAGCGCACGGAAGGTGCGGTCCACCAGAAAGTCTTTTGTCGACGGTGGCTGGCACGCGGAGTCTGGGTTATCCGGTATGGCAAAGGGTGTGTTCATTGGCAGGTTCCGGGACAGGGTGCAACACCCCCGGCGCGGTACACGCACGCCGGGAGCGCCTGGGTGTTACTGGATGTTGGCGGACGCTTTACGCACTTGCTCGACAACCGACGGTGGCAGCGGGATGTAGCCCATGGAGTCGGCGATCTTCTGCCCTTCGGTCAGGCTGTACTCGACCATTTCACGCATGGCCTTGGCCTTGGCCGGGTTGCCGTTGTCCTTGCGGAAGATCATCCAGGTGTACGAGGTGATCGGGTAGGACTTGGCGCCATCCGGGTCGGGCAGCCAGGCCACCAGGTTTTCCGGCATGTTCACGGCAGCCAGGGCTTCTGCACCGCTCTCGGCGGTCGGTACCACATACTGGCCGGCCTTGTTCTGCAGCTGGGCGAAGTCGACCTTGGCCAGCTTGGCGAAGCCGTACTCGATGTAGCCGATGGCCCCTGGGGTCTGGCGAACGGTGGCGGTTACGCCATCGTTTTTAGGCGACTTGATGAACTTGTCGGTGGCGGGCCAGTTGACGGTGTTGCCCTCACCCAACCCCTGCTTGAAGTCTGGGTTGATGGCCGACAGGTGCTTGGTGAAGACGGCGGTGGTGCCGCTGGAGTCGGCGCGTACCACCACGGTGATCGGCGTGGCTGGCAGTTTCAGGTCAGGGTTGGCCGCGGCGATCTGTGGGTCGTTCCACTGGGTGATCTTGCCCAGGAAGATGTTCGAATACACATCACGTGGCAGTTTCAGGCCCTTGGGGTTGCCTGGCAGGTTGTAGGCCAGAACGATTTCGCCGGCAGTCATGGGCAGCAGTTGCACGCCCTCGCCTACTTTGGCGATGTCCGCTTCGCTCATGGCCGAGTCGCTGGCAGCGAAATCGACGGTCTTGTTCAGGAAGTCCTGAACGCCTGCGCCGCTACCCTTGGATTGGTAATCAACGGTGACACCAGCGGTCTTCTTGCTGAAGTCCTTGAACCAGGTCAGGTAGATCGGTGCAGGGAAACTGGCGCCCGAACCGGTCAGGCGGACATTTTCTGCGGCGAAGGATGCCGAGGTGGCGCAAAGGGAGACCGCAACGGCGAGTGCAGCAGACTTCATCAGGCGTATCATGGAAAAGCGCTCCGTGTGATGGCCGGCACACTTTGCATCAGCTGTGTTACAGCTTTGTGACCATCCGGTGGCACCCCGCTTGCCAAGGCACCGGCGAGGCCCTGGGCACATCGATGGAACGCTGCCGGCGCACCGAACTCCCATTCTTCAGGCAGCGCGTTTGGCGCTGCGCGCCCTTACCTGGAGGAAGCCCTGCATGAAGAAAATCCTGATGGTGCTGACATCCCACGATCAACTGGGTAACACCGGCAAGAAAACCGGCTTCTGGCTGGAGGAGTTCGCCGCTCCTTATTATGTCTTCATCGACAATGGCGCCGATGTGACCCTCGCCTCGCCCAAAGGCGGCCAGCCACCCCTGGACCCTAAAAGCGACGAGGCCGATGCCCAGACCGAAGCTACCCGGCGCTTTGCCAGCGATACCGAGGGGCAGGCGGCCCTGGCTGATACCGTGCCCTTGGATCAGGTGGACCCCTACCACTTCGATGCCGTGTTCTACCCAGGTGGCCATGGGCCGTTGTGGGACCTGGCCGAAGACAAACATTCGATCACCCTGCTTCAGGCATTCTATGCAGCCAACAAGCCGATTGCCGCCGTGTGCCACGCACCCGGGGTGCTGAAGAACGTCAAGGCGCCTGACGGGCACCCTGCTGTGAAAGGCAAGCAGGTTACGGGCTTCACCAACAGCGAAGAAGCGGCTGTAGGGCTTACCGATGTGGTGCCGTTCCGGGTCGAAGACATGCTCAAGGCCAAAGGCGGTACCTACTCCAAAGGGGCTGACTGGTCCAGCCATGTGGTCGAGGATGGGCATTTGATCACGGGCCAAAACCCCGCATCCTCCGAAGCCGCAGCCAAGGCGCTGCTTGCCCGGCTGGCGCAGGAACCTGGCGCCTGACCCCCCAGCCCTGGCACTTGCGCCCTTGAAGCAAACGTTTACGGAATTATTGCTCAGGGGCGGCGGTCAGACGGGTAGCGCACAGTTATCGCTCGCGCGTTGCCTTGCGAGCCAACACGGATGTCCCTTCTAAAACCTGAGTGCGCCTAGCCTGAGTACTGCCATGAAAGTGTGCGAGCTTCCAAGATGTCCGACTGTCCTGCTGGTCGAGGACGAACCCATCATTCGCGAACTGATTGCCATCGCACTTGAAGACCTGGGCGCCACGGTCACCAGCGTTGAAACCGCGCAGGAAGGCCTGGAAATGACCTCGCATTCCTCCTTCTCGATGCTGCTGACCGACGTACGTACCCCCGGTACCGTCGACGGGCTGGAGTTGGCACGCCAAGTGGGCAAGCAGCAGCCGGACACGCGTATCGTGGTCATGAGTGGCTATCACGACCCCTCCAGCCAGGCGCTGCCGTTGGGTGCCGTGTTCCTGCCCAAGCCGTGGACGCTTGACCATTTCATTGGTGTGGTCAGCGACCAGTTATCGCGCTCAGTAAAACCGCTGGCACAGCCATTGAGGTGATGCCGTATCAGCGCCCTGGCATGCAGGGCGCTGATGAATTCTCAGGCGATCCCAGTTGGCCCGTCCAACACCTGCCTTACCCGCCTTGCCAAATCATGTGGCTGGCAGGGCTTGGAAATCACATCAAATTCCGACCCGCCAATATCCGTGCGTTCGATGGAGTTCTCTGCGTAACCCGTGGTCAGCAGCACCTTTATTTGCGGCTGCAGGCGGCGCACCTCCCGCGCCAGCATCACCCCGTTCATGCCACCTGGCATGATCAGGTCGGTGAACAGCAGGTCGTAGCGTTCACCCGCCTGGATAAGCTTCAACGCCTCGCGCGCGTTAAGCACCATATCTGCGTCATAGCCATAATTTTCCAGCACCATCTTGGCCAGTTCGGCGACGTCCGGGCGGTCCTCGACAATCAAAATACGCTCTGTGCCCGAGCTGCGCTCCGCAAGCTTTACGGGCTTTTCCTGCACCGGGCTTGCTTCATCCACTGGGAAATACAAGCGCAACGTAGTGCCCTCGCCTTCTTCGGTATAAATACGCGCAGCGCCCCCGGACTGCCTGGCAAACCCGTACACCATCGACAGCCCCAGCCCGGAGCCTTTGCCCTCCTCCTTGGTGGTGAAGAACGGGTCCATCACCCGGTCGCGGATGCTGGCTGGCATGCCGATACCGTTGTCGGTAATCGAAATGCTTACATAGCTGCCGGGCAACAGCCCATCAAAGGACTGGTTGATATCGCTCACCTGGATATTGCGGGTTTCGATGAACAGGTGGGGCCGTTTGCGGCCGATCAGGGCGTCCCGCGCATTCATGAAGATATTCAGCAGCGCAACCTCGGCCTGGGTGCCATCGATACGGCAATTGCGCAGTTGCGGCTCCAGGTCGTAATCCACCGTCACTTCGCCGCCGAAGGTGCGCTCGATGATGGGGCGCACGTCATCAATGAGGTGGTTGAGGTTAAGCACCCTGCCGTGCAACTTCTGTTTGCGGGCGAATGCCAGCAGCTGTTTGGTCAGCGTGCTGGCCCGGTCCACGGCGGTTTGCGCGTGGCCCACACTGCGGCGAATGCGGCTCAGGTCGGGCTGGCCTTTGTCGGTCTCGTTGGCGACCAAGCCCATGTAGCCGCCCATGACCTGCAGCAGGTTATTGAAGTCATGGGCGATACCGCCAGTGAGCTGGCCGAGGGCTTCCATCTTCTGCGCCTGGCGCAGGGCGTCCTCGGCATCGCGCCGACGGCTTACATCCAGCTGCGAGGCAAAGAAATAAATCAGGTCACCCCGTTCGTTGAAGATCGGCGAAATGAACAAGGCATTCCAGAAGCTGGAGCCGTCTTTGCGGTAATTGAGCACTTCCGTGGCGATATCGACCCGGCGGGCGATGGCGTCGCGGATGGCATCCACCACTGCCACTTCGGTTTCGGCGCCCTGCAGAAAACGGCAATTGCGCCCCAGGATCTCGCTGCTGGCATAGCCGGTCATGTCCAGAAAGGCGCGGTTGGCGAAGATGATCGGGTTGTCCTCGCGGTTGGGGTCGGTCACGATCATCGGCATGCGCGTGGTTTGCACCGCCGCGAAAAACATGTCGTGCGGCAGCTTGGAGATATCCCCGGAAGCCTGATTGCTGACGCGTGCCTTCTTGTCCGTCACGGGACTCTCCTGAATGAGCGGTGGTGCAAATCGTCAACTCTTGACAACGGCGCAGCCCAAGTTGCTCATTCGGCGTTCCGCGTTTACGAAACTTATGCCGAACAGCCACTGTCGACTCGTTCGCGCCTGGCCTATCCTGCACAATGAGCTGCCAAGCCCGACACCCAACAAGCATGATGCTGCTGCCCGTGGAATCTCATGAATCTAGCGCTGCGTAACAACGTACAGGTCACCGGTAGCGGCCCAGCCACCCTGGTGTTTTCCCACGGTTTCGGCTGCGACCAGTCCATGTGGAAGTACCTGCTGCCCCACTTTCACGGGCGCTTCAGGCTGGTGACCTACGACCTGGTAGGCGCCGGGCAATCGGACCTCACCGCCTACGACCGCCGCAAATACGATTCGCTGCAGGGCTACGCCCAGGACCTCAACGAGGTTATCGATGCCTTCGCCGAAGGCCCGGTGATCGTGGTCGGCCATTCGGTCAGCGCAATGATCGGCGCCCTGGCCGACCGCAAGCAGCCAGGGCGCATCACTGCCCATGTAATGGTCGGGCCGTCCCCCTGCTACATCGATGACGGCGACTACATAGGGGGCTTCAGGCAGGCCGATATCCAAAGCCTGCTCGACACCCTCGACAGCAATTACCTGGGTTGGTCCAGCACCATGGCTCCCGTGATCATGGGTGCCCCCGGGCAACCGGCGCTGGGCGATGAGCTCACCAACAGCTTCTGCCGTACCGACCCAGAAATCGCAGGGCACTTCGCCCGCGTCACGTTCCTGTCGGACAATCGCCAGGACATTGCCGGCCTGACCACGCCGGTATTGATCCTGCAGTCCCACGATGACCTGATCGCCCCCGTTTCGGTGGGTGAGTATCTGCATGCGGTCATGCCCAACAGTACGCTGTGCCTGATCGAGAACATCGGCCACTGCCCGCATATGAGCGCACCTACTGCCTGCTCCCAGGCCATGGACGCGTTCTTGCAGCCCTGGGCGCTCGGCCAATGACCCCCGAAGACGCCCTGCCGCTTGTAGAGCAGCTGTACGAAGGCGCCCCCTGCGGCTTGGTCGTCACCACCGAAGCCGGCGTTATCGTGCGGGCCAACCAGACCTTCTGCAACTGGCTGGGGCACTCGCTGGAAACGTTGTTGCAGCGCAGGTTTCAAGAGCTGTTGACCATGGGCGGGCGCATCTTTCACCAGACCCACTGGGCGCCCTTGATGAAAATGCAGGGCTCCGTGGCGGAGGTAAAACTTGAAGTGCTCCACCGCGACGGCCATGTCATCACCATGCTGCTCAACGGGGTGCGGCGCGAGCACGCCCATGGCGTATTTCACGAAATGGCCCTGTTCGGCACCATCGAACGTGACCGCTATGAGCGTGAGCTGCTGGCTGCCCGGCGCCGGGCCGAACAGTTGCTGGCCCAGACCACTGAAGCAGAAGCGGCCTTGCAACACGCCAAACAGGAGCTTGCCGACGCCTACCATGATGCCCAGCGGCGCGCGGCCTTTGCCGAACAGATGGTGGCGATCGCCAGCCACGACCTGAAAAACCCGCTGACGGCGATCAAGATGGCCACCCAGTTGCTGGAGCGCGGCGAGCACCGGGAAAAGGAGCGGCGCCTGCTGAGCAGCATCAGCCATTCTTCGGAACGGGCGCGGCGCATGATTGCCGACCTGCTCGACTTCGCCTCGGTGCGGATCGGCGAAGGCATCACCATCCGGCGCAGCCCTACGGACCTGCCAAGGACCGTGGACCAGAGCGTCAACGAGTTGCGCGTGGCCTTTACCCACGCCCACATCCGCCACCTGTCCCGCGGCCATGGCGAGCTGGACATCGACGGTGATCGGCTGCAGCAGATGATTGGCAACCTGGTTGCCAACAGCGTGGCGTACGGGGACCTCGCCCATCCCATCACCCTGACCACCGACCTGCAGCCCCACGCGGCCGTGATCGCCGTGCACAACCATGGCCCCTGCATCCCCGAGCGTTCGCTGCCAACGCTGTTCGCCCCCATGACGCGCGCCAGCAGCCACCGCGACCCGGTGCGCTCCATCGGCCTGGGCTTGTTCATCGTCAGCGAGATCACCCAGGCGCATGGGGGCGCTGTCACCGTCAGTTCCGATGCGGTGTACGGCACCACCTTCACCATTCGCCTGCCAGTCGGGGCGGCTGCCTGCTGAGGCCGGTGCGCGCCGGGAGCTGAACTATACTCACGCCGTGGTTAACCCTGAACTGCACAACCGACCTTGCAGGAGCTGAACCATGAGAGCACTGACCTTCCACGGCGCGCAGGATGTCCGGGTCGATACGGTTCCAGACCCATCGCTCCAGGCCGATGACGACGTCATCTTGCGCGTGACTGCCACGGCCATCTGCGGGTCGGACCTGCACCTGTACCACGGCAGGATTCCGCAGACCGAACCGGGCGATATCTTCGGCCATGAATTCATGGGTATCGTCGAAGAGGCAGGCCCCGGCGTTACAGACCTGAAGGTCGGGGACCGGGTAGTCATCCCTTTCGTGATTGCCTGTGGCAACTGCTTCTTCTGCCAGCACGACCTGTTCGCCGCCTGCGAAACCACCAATACCGGGCGCGGCGCCATCATCAATAAAAAAGTGATCCCGCCAGGGGCAGCCTTGTTCGGCTACAGCCACCTGTATGGCGGCATACCGGGCGGCCAGGCGGATTACGTGCGGGTACCCAAGGCCAATGTGGGGCCGTTCAAGGTGCCCACGGCGTTGCCGGACGACAAGGTGCTGTTCCTCTCCGATATCCTGCCGACGGCCTGGCAGGCTGTGACCAATGCCGAGGTAAGCCAGGGCTCGACAGTGGCCATCTACGGGGCCGGGCCTGTGGGGCTGCTGAGCGCGGCCTGTGCCCGCATGCTGGGCGCCCAGACCATCTTCATGGTCGATCACAACGACTACCGCCTGGCGTTCGCCCGCGATGCCTACGGTGTGGTGCCGATCAACTACGAACAGGATGATGACCCGGCAGACAGCATCATCCGCCTCACCCCAGGCAAGCGCGGCGTGGACGCGGCCATTGATGCGGTGGGCTTCGAAGCCAAAGGCAGCACTGCCGAGGCGGTACTCACCACCCTCAAGATCGAGGGCAGCAACGGCAAGGCCTTGCGTCAGTGCATTGCTGCCGTGCGCCGAGGTGGGGTGGTGAGCGTGCCAGGCGTGTATGCGGGGTTCATCCACGGCTTCATGTTCGGCGACGCATTCGAAAAAGGCCTTACCTTCAAGATGGGCCAGACCCACGTGCACAAATATCTGCCGGAATTGCTCGAGTACATCGAGGCAGGCCGGTTGCAGCCGGAACAGATCGTTACCCACCGCATGGCGCTCGAAGAGGCCACCCTGGCGTACAAGCTGTTCGACCAGAAAAAAGACGATTGCCGCAAGGTGATTCTGGTGCCTGGTGCGGCGGCGAGCGTATCGGCGAGCGGCATGTCGGCTTGATCGAAGGGTTGGCTGACCGGGGCCGCCTGTCGGCCCCAACCATTACCAGAAACTACAGGCTGAGGGTGTTGAGCGCCTTGATGAGCGCATCAAGCGTGAACGGCTTGCTCAACACCGCCCCCGCCTGCCCCGGCCAGCCTACGGTTGCAGGCTCGGTCGGGGCATAGCCAGTCATGAACAACACCGGCAGCCCTGGCCGTGCAGCCCGGGCCGCTTCGACCATTTTTCTACCATCCAGCCCACCCGGCAGGCCCACGTCCGTGATCAGCACATCGATGCGCGTGTCAGAGCGCAGCAACTGCAAACCTGCCAGGCTGTCTGCTGCTTCGATGACCACATACCCCAGCCCATTGAGGATCTCGCTCACGTACATGCGCACCGAGGCTTCATCATCCACCACCAGCGCCGTGTGCCCGGGCACTGCGCGGTGGCTGGTGGCGCTGGGCGGCGGTGCCATGGCCACATGGCCCGGCTCCCCATGGCTGGGCAACTGCAGGTAAACCCGGGTACCCACCCCCTCGGTGGACTCGATGCGCACCTGCCCGCCACTCTGTTTGGCAAAGCCATACACCATCGACAGGCCCAAGCCCGTACCCGCCCCTACGGGCTTGGTGGTGAAAAACGGCTCGAAGGCCTTGGCCAGGGTGTCCGGGGCCATGCCTGTACCCCCATCGGCCACGCAGATGCACAGGTAGTCGCCACCCTGCAACTCAGGGTCGGCACCGTCTTCTAGATGCTGGTCTTCAGTATGAATACTGATACAACCCGCGCCGGCGAGTGCGTCACGGGCATTGATGCACAAGTTGACCAGTACGTTCTCAAGCTGGGCCGGGTCTACCAGGCAAGTGCTGGCCAAGGCCTCAAGGCGCACCTCGAGCGTGATCGAAGGCCCCACAGTACGGCGGATCAACTCCTCCATACCGCCAATCAATGCATGCACATCGGTTTCCACCGGCAGCAACGTTTGCCTGCGGGCGAATGCCAGCAGCCGGTGAGTCAGTGCCGCTGCCTTGCGGGTAGCACCATGGGCCACGGTCAGGTAACGCTCGACATCGTCCATACGCCCTTGCCCCAAACGCGCGCGGATCAAGTCGAGGCTTCCCGAGATACCTGCCAGCAGGTTGTTGAAGTCATGGGCGATCCCGCCCGTCAACTGCCCCACTGCCTCCATCTTCTGCGCCTGGCGCAGGGCTGCTTCAGCTTCTTCACGCTCGGCCACCGCCTGACTGATGCGTGCTTCGAGCGTGCGGTTGAGCTCCAGCAACTGGGCCTCGGCCTGCTTGCGGGCCGTGACATCAATGGACGAACCAATCAGCCCGATCACCTCGCCATCGTCGCCAAGCAGGGGCGCTTTCAACGACAGCCAATAGGTGGCAGAGCCATCAGGCATATCCACGCGCTCCTCGACCTCCACGGCCTTGCCGGCTGCCATGACGCGCTGATCGGTTTCCATCACCTGCTGCGCCTGCTGCTTGTCTTCGAGGAACTCCAGGTCGGTCTTGCCGATGTAGTACTCAGGTGGCTTGCCGATCAGCACGGTGGTGCCATGGTTGGCTACCAGCATCCGCCCCTGGCGGTCCTTGGCATACACCACACCCGGCACCGCAGCCGTGAAGGTGCGCAGCATGGCCATGACCCGGTCGCGCTCGGCCTGGGCGGCGCGGCGTGACTCGATGTTCATCAGCACACCCGGGAAGCGCACCGGCGCCCCCTCCCCGTTCAACTCAACCCGCCCGCTGGCCTCTACCCAGCGGTAGCAACCATCGTCATGACGTACGCGGTACTCGCAGCGAAACGCACCGCCGCAGGCCATGGCGGCCTGAATGGCATCGGCCACATGCTCACGGTCTTCGGGGTAGATGGAGTCGAATGCCTCGACCAACGGCATACCCGCCAGGCACTTGGCAAGTGGCAAGCCGAACGAGTGGGAAAAGCGCTCGTCAGCGGTTACCCGGTCGTTGGTGATGTCCCACACCCAAGTACCGATGATTGCGCCCGCGCTAAGCGCAAGCTGCAGCCGCTCGGCCGTCTGAGCAGCGTCATCCTGGCCCCTGGCAGCGCTGCCAGCGGGTTGTTGTTCCATGAGTCGACCTCGAACATCGTGAAGGGTCAGCACAGCCAGGGCGCCACGGCCCGCGTGCTGCAGGTGCACATGATGGGCATGACACACGGGGGTTGAAAAGGGCTTGGCGCTAAGCCAGCTGAATAAACAGGGCGTATGCGCCCAGCAGCACCCAGCAGGCGAGGAAAATCCACGGTGTACGCAGTGAGAACAACAGCGATTTACGATGCCCGGCTCGGGAGGTTTCCGCCTCACTGAACAGTGGAGACTCATCGTAGGCCAGGCCCATCATGGGCTCGCTGCGCAGTAAATGGCTTTGCTTAAGCTGCCAGTGTTCGATGATCTTGAACGCTGCGCGAATACCCGGCCACGCATTAAGTGAGCTGAGCACACCGAGCAGTGCCAGAAACGGAGGAACGACCAGGGTAAACATCTCACCCCAGCTTTCGTTCAGGTTACCCATTGCCGAGACAAACGCGATGACCAGAAATGACTGAGCCGCCAAGTACGCATCTGTCCGGTTAGCGAGGATACTGGTTTCGTACTGGATTTCCTGCCTGTAAAAATCCAGCCGCTCCTTGGGGGAGCCGAACATGCGCGCGTTTTGCTCCTCCAGATCAGTCTCAGGCGTAGCCGGGGTGATAATACGTGGCACGTTACAGCTCCTTGGTGTGCTGGCGACTCATTACTGTTTACGTGCTTTCCGGGGTGTTTCCCGGGCGGCTTTCTGCGCTGTTGAATCCTGCGAGGTACCGGTTGAACCCTCAGGGCGGTGAGCATCGTTGTCGCGCTCCTGCTCACCGTTGGTTTTGGCCAGATCCGCGCCCTTGCGTTGCTCGTCACGTAGCTTGCTCATACTGCCACCTCAACCTTTGCTGTGTTCCGGCGAGGAGGGCCCGGTGCCGCGCTTTATGCCACGCGGGCCCCACACACCCCATATCCCCAGGCCGATAACCGGGAGCGCCAGCAGTACGAGTGCCCACA
Organism: Pseudomonas sp. S60; assembly: GCF_016647865.1. NCBI lineage: Bacteria > Pseudomonadati > Pseudomonadota > Gammaproteobacteria > Pseudomonadales > Pseudomonadaceae > Pseudomonas > Pseudomonas sp. S60. The sequence continues at coordinate 91,152 of NZ_JACVVH010000013.1, forward strand.
GCGCCTTGGTGGTGTCTGCCTTGTCACTGCGAAACACGCTGACGATGGCCCACAGGTCCACCAGAAGAATGATCACCGCCACGGCAATCCAGAAGTAGGTCACAGGCTCAGTCATGATCACGCCCTCAGTTGGCGGCCAGCGATCCCGACCTCCTATGTAGAGGAAGCCCATGCGCACCCTGAAGTTCAGCCTGGTTCCTCCAAGGTGGACGGGTGGGCGTGGATGCACTGGATCAAACCCGCTTGCGAACCGCCCCTGAAATGCACAACGCGCATGCGATGACTTTCACGAAGCGGTACAAGAGCCTGCTCCCTCTCCTGTCGCGTGAAGCACCTGTGCGCCCTGCGCGACCGTGAACAGAATATTTCATTAAGCATTTCAGGATGTGTCCAGCATACTCGAGGCGATTGATCGCTCAACAACAATAGATTTGTGCTGGAGAACCGTGTATGCCTGCTTCCCCTCCCGCCCGGTCCAAAGCCGCGGCGGTTTTACGTGTCACATCTGGTAACTTCCTCGAACAATTTGACTTCTTCCTGTTCGGTTTCTACGCCACCCAAATCGCCTCAGCTTTCTTCCCAGCCTCCAGCGAATTTGCCTCGCTGATGATGACCTTCGCCGTGTTTGGCGCCGGTTTCCTCATGCGTCCATTGGGGGCAGTGATTCTGGGTGCTTACATCGACGATGTTGGCCGCCGCAAAGGTCTCATCGTCACGCTGTCCATCATGGCCAGTGGCACGTTGCTTATCGTCCTGGTCCCTGGCTTCGCCACGATAGGCTATTGGGCACCCGCGCTTGTGCTGCTTGGCCGCTTGTTGCAAGGCTTCTCCGCCGGTGCTGAATTGGGCGGTGTGTCGGTCTATCTAGCTGAAATGGCTACACCGGGTCGCAAAGGGTTCTACACCAGCTGGCAATCCGGCAGCCAACAGGTCGCCATCGTGGTCGCTGCTGCGTTGGGTTACGGACTGAACCAAAGTCTGGCGCCGACCGAGATCAGCGAGTGGGGCTGGCGAATTCCATTTGCCGTTGCCTGCCTAATCATCCCGTTCATCTTTTTCTTGCGCCGTAACCTGCAAGAAACCGAAGCGTTCGAGAAGCGTCAGCATCGCCCGACCATGAAGCAGGTGATCGCCACCCTCGGCCGCAACTCATCGCTAGTCGTCGCGGGCATGCTGATGGTCGCCATGACCACCAGTACCTTTTACCTGATCACCGTGTACGCTCCTACCTTTGGTAAGACTGTACTGAACCTGAGCACCACCGACGCGTTGCTGGTGACGCTTCTGGTAGGCGTGTCCAACTTTATCTGGTTACCAATCGGTGGCACGCTCAGCGACCGCTTCGGTCGTAAACCGATGCTGATTGCCATGACCGTGCTCACCTTGTTCACCGCCTACCCGGCAATGTCTTACCTTGCCCAGGCGGCAAGCTTCGCGCACATGCTTGAGGTACTGCTGTGGTTCTCGTTCCTCTATGCGATGTACAACGGTGCAATGATCCCGGCGCTCACGGAAATCATGCCTGCCGAAGTGAAGGTAGCGGGCTTCTCCCTGGCCTACAGCTTGGCTACGGCCCTGTTCGGCGGGTTCACGCCGGCCATGTCGACCTGGTTGATCCATGAAACCGGTGACAAGGCTGCGCCTGCTTACTGGGTCGCGTTCGCTGCACTGTGTGCGCTGTGCTCGACGGTGGTGTTGTATCGCCGAATGGCAAGGAAGGGCCGGGCTCCGATTTGAACCATTATGAGCCCTGAGGCGCCAAGGCCCGTGTCACTGGAAGAGCCGAGAATCCGCGCGTTGGTGGAGCGTCGCAACCGCGAAATCGTCGCCGGCCAAGCTGCCAGTTACGGGGTCGGCGCCGAAATCGATTACCAGTTGCTGGCCCCGGTGCTGGTCAACAGCGAAGCCGATACCGAACGCTTGCGCACCGTGGTCGAGGCGGTACTGGGCGCTGAAAACGTGTCTTCGAACAGCTTTCACCCATGCGCTGGCAACCTCTGCCCCGCGCCCACCATCTGGGCCCACCATCTGGGCCCACCATCTGGGCCCGCATGGCAAAGCGCTACGAACCCTCCGACGCACCGTGGGAATCGATCAAGTTACGCGGTGAGCGCGCGTAACCCGCACCTACAATCCTCATTTGCTAACAGCAAACTTTTTCATGTCCACCGCAGGCGCCACGAATTCAGGGCCTGTGCCAGACAACCGCCATTTCACATTGGCCAAGCCATACCGCTCAGCCATCGGGCGGCTGACTTTCTTGATGGTGTGCTGCCCAAACCGGGGAATGATCCCGACTCCGGCATCGCAACTCGCCCAATGCCAAGCTTCGCTATTATCCATGCGCTCAAGGCGAATGATGAACGTGCGGAAGTCCCCGTGAAGCTCATACTCGATCACATACAGTTGCTGCCCTGCCATTGGACTCTTCTCCATCAAACCCAGCCTAATGGAGCGAACAGCCGAGCAAAAGATTCCATTTATTTTGACTCATTGGTCATGCCTGTGGCTTTGCGTCTGAAGCCCAGAACTCTTCGCACAACCATCCAGTCCCAGCACTACGACTGACGTTGGAGCTTGCCTGTGGACGACGATACGAAAAGCCTGACGCAACAAGGGGAACCCCAGCGCGATGCCGGGGGCTGGCTTTTGCTGGAACACTACGCAGCACTTGGCGACGGGCGCTCAGTGGCCCTGGTCGGCCTGGACGGCTCCATCGATTGGTGGTGCGTGCCGCACATGGACTCACCGCCCTTGTTCGACAGGTTGCTGGCGCCGACCACCGGGGGCCACTTTGCCATTACCCCAAGCCAGCCCTATGTGGCTGAGCGGCGCTACCGGCCGGGCAGTAATGTGCTGGAAACCGACTACATCACCAACAGCGGCAGGGCCAGGCTGACTGAGTCGCTTAACAGCGGCCCGGCCGGGCGGCTGCCCTGGGCGGAACTGGCCAGGCGAATCGAAGGCATCGAAGGCTCGGTGGCATTCCACGTGGCCATCGATTTCGGCACCCAGGCCGATACTGTCAGCCCCTATCTTTCGCCCAACGATAATGGCTGCGTATTCCATGCCGGGCACATTCTGGGCATGTTCCTGCACGATGACCGGGTGGATGTACAGCGCAAGGATGACCTCGGCGTGCGAGGCACCGTGGAGATCACGGCTGGCCAGCGGACGGTGCTCGGCCTTATCGCCGGTTACGACGAGCCGCTGGTGGTGCCTGCGCTGAGTCTGGTGGATGCCCGCATCGATGGCTCTGACCGGGAGTGGCGGCAATGGTCCCAGGGCCTGGATTACCAGGGCCCCTACGAAGCGGTAGTGGTACGCAATGCGCTGGCGCTGAAACTGCTGCTGTCATCGCCCAGTGGGTCGATCATGGCGGCGGCGACCACATCGCTGCCAGAGCGTATCGGCGGCTTCAAGAACTACGATTATCGCTTCGCCTGGATACGGGACGCCGGTTACACCATCGAGGCGTTCCTGGGCATTGGTGCCCAGCCTGAAGCCAAGGCTGCCTATACCTGGTTGCTGCGTCGGCTGGACGAGCATGGCGCACGTGTCTTTTACACTCTCGACGGGCACGTCGGTGACGGCATCCACCCCATAGACCTACCCGGTTACAAGCAATCGCCGCCTGTAGTGGGCAATGACGCACACAATCAACTGCAACACGGCGTGTTTGGCGACATTTTCGAGACCACCAGCTGCTTTATTCAATGCGGCAATATCCTCGACAACGTCAGCGCAGCGCTGCTGGCGCGCCTGGCCGACGACTGTGCAGACTGTTGGCGCCAGCCCGATTCCGGTATCTGGGAGCTGCATGAGGTACGGCACTACACCTTGTCCAAGATCAGTTGCTGGCAGGCCCTTAGCCGCGCCATCGAGCTGGCCGACGGCGGGCATCTGCCCACCACCTGCCGGGAACGCTGGGTACGCGAGCGGGGTCGCATCCAGGAGTGGGTAGAAAGCCATTGCTGGAGCGAGCGGCTGCAGGCTTATGTGTTTTACCCCGGCAGTGAACGCCTTGACGCAGGCATTGCGCTAGCCGTGCGTTTTGGCTACCCGCAGCGAGAGCGCCTGCGCAGCACCCTGCATGCGGTACAGCAGTCTCTGGGCACTGGCCCCTTCCACTATCGCTACAGCGGGGCCAGTGACGAGGAGGGCTGCTTCCTCGCCTGCTCGTTCTGGTTGGTGGAAGCCTGGGTGCTGCTTGGCCATGAGACTGAAGCGCAAAAGGCCTTTCACGCGGCACTGGAGGGCCTCGGCCACGGCGCAGGCATCTACTCGGAAATGGTAGACCCCGACTCGGGCAACTACCTGGGTAACCTGCCACAAGGGCTGACACATCTGGCGGCACTGCGCGCAGCCCTGGCGCTGAGCGGTCGACGCCCACCCTGCTGAAAACCCCGCCTGCGCGCCAAACGTGGCGCGCAGGCGGCTGATTATTCGGTGGGCGATTCGGTATCCACCATCGGCGGCACTTCGGCGAGCGGGAAGGCCCTGTGCTGTTCGCGGCGGCGAGCGTGCTGGCGGGCCGGCAGGGGTTCGAGCTGCTGCGGCTGCCCCGTCTGCAATGCCCGTTCGATGGCCGCGATCACGCGCACGTCGCGCAGCCCCTCTACCCCGTCCGGCTCCGGCGCCTGGTCGCGCAGTATACAGTCGGAGAAGTAGGCGGTTTCACCTGCAAACTGGTCCACGACCGGGTTCACATGCACGCGGGTTTCGCCGTCGATTGTCGCCCGGTAGCTGATCGCCACCCCCTCGCCGTAGCCGAAGCACGGTGAGGCCTCGATTTCCCCTTTGCTGCCCAGCAACTGGAAACGCTCGGCGTCTGGCAGCGTGTAGCTCACCGTGAACTGTGCCAGACGCTCGTCCGGAAAGCGCAGGCTAACGGTGACGGTGTCCCAGGTGTTCACAGCGCTACCCGGTGACTGCACACCGATTGCCGCCACCTCGATGGGCTCGGCGTTGAACAGCTGGCGCACCATGTTCAGCGGGTAAGGGCCCATATCTGGCACTGGCCCTGCGGCAAAGCCATTCTGGGCACGGTGGTTACTGGGTTTGACCCGCTGCGTGAAAATCGAGGTAAACAGCCTGGGGTCGCCGAAATCGCCTTTGTGCACACGTTCGATCATGTCCAAGGTGCCGGGCTCGCAGTGCAGCCGGTAAGCGACCATCAGCTTGGCGCCTGTGCGCGCTGAGGCATCGATCATCGCCTGGCAGTCTGCTTCGCTGGTACCCATGGGTTTCTCCAGCAGTACGTGGATGCCCGCCTCAAGAGCCGGGATCACGAACTCACGGTGGCGGAAGTTCGGCGTTGCGATATAGAGGGCGTCGACTTCGCCGGCCGCCAGCAGTGCCGGATACTCCTCGTAGGCATAGGTACGCAGCCCATACCGTTCGCCGAGTTGCCGGGCTTTTTCGGGGTCACCCGTCACCAGCGCGGTGATCACCGAGTTATCGGTCTGGCCGACCCCCGGCATGAATGCACCCTGGGAAATAGAGCCGCCGGCAACCACGCCGTAGCGAATCTTTTTGGGTGTATCAGGCATGACAGTCCTCCTCGTTATTGCGATCAGGTGGGTTGCGTACTGCAGACCAATCGCCCGCCTAGCGGCCCACCTTTTTTTCCACATCCTGCAACCGGCGCTCGATGGCCTCGGTTTGCGCTTCCTGTTCCTTGATCGAGGTTGGGGTGATCACTTTGTCGACCACCTCGGTATCGGGGTCGGGGCGCTGGAGTATCGGGTCTGGGACCTGTTCACCTTGTTGCGCCTCTTCAGAGGACAGTGGACGCGGTACCTTGTCGCCAACATGGGGGTGGTTGTCTTTCATCAGGCATCTCCAGAGTGAAGGGTGTCTTTCAGAAGAGCGCAGAGAACCGCGATAGTTTTATCTTTCTGAACAGTTGGTTTTGTTGAACAGGCACAACGCTGGGCGGCTACCTGGCGCATTCAGTCGGCTTTGCCCCAAGCAGCGCTGTTACTTTTGCCGCCATGCGTGTAAATTCCCGCATGATTTGGCCACTGCGCTGTGGCCCAGGCAATGTGGCTGTGCACTACCCCTCCATGCCAAGAACTGTTGTCTATCTCCCCACCTGCCTTATGCCGGATGCACCCCATGCCCGAATTGTCGACTGACGAAATCATTCGTGCCGCCTTGCAGATCTCCCACACACGCTTACGCAAACAGCATGAACTGGTGGTCGGTTTTGGTGTGCAGTCGCTGAAGCTGACAGACCTTGATCAGCTTCTGGACCAGGCCTGTGAAATAGCCGCGAAAGGGATGGATACGCTGTTCACAAAGGTATTGCGGCCGGTGCCTGGCGAACCGCTGTTGGTGCTGGCCAATGGTGTAGGCTGGAAGGCCGCAGACATTGGTACTGCAACGGTAGGGGCCGACGAAGCCAGCCCGGCGGGTTACGCGTTCGCTACCAACCGCCCCGTCATCTCGAACCACCTGGGCGAGGAGCTGCGGTTCAGAACCCCCTCATTGCTCAGGGAGTATGGGATTGAACGTGCCATTAATGTTCCCGTCCGAGGAGTGACGGGCACGTTCGGCATCCTGGAGGCAGACAGCCGCGATGGCGACGATTTCATCGAAAGTGACGTCGTTTTCCTGGAAGGCCTGGCCAATATCATTTCCATGGCCATCGAGCGCCTTGCTGTTCAGTTCGAATCAAAAACCTCCCCGGCCTACTCAGAGAGCGTCCTCAATGCCAGCCCGGACTGCGTCAAGATCCTCTCAAGGGACGGCAGGGTGGAGTTTTTCAATGCAGCGGGCTTGTGCCGCATGCAGATTGACAGCCTGGACACCGTGTCAGGCCAGCCTTGGGTAAACCTGTGGCCGGAAGGCTCCAGGCCTGTGGTGGATAATGCACTCGCACGGGTTGCCGCGGGTGAGTCTGTACGGTTCGAATCCTTCTGCCCAACCGCCAAGGGCGAACCAAGGTGGTGGGACGTGACAGCGGCCCCCATTCTCGACCCACAAGGCCACATCGACAAGATCATTGCCGTTTCCAGGGACATCACGGAACGCCACGAGCAGGAAGCCCGGCTAGAGGCTTTGATCGACGCGCAGAACGTAAAGCTGACTGAAAAGGGTTTACACCTGGAGGAAATCCACCATCGGGTTAAAAACAGCCTGCACCTGGTTAACACCCTGTTGATTTTGCAGGCCAACCTTTCGAACGAAGAAGCCGTCCAGTCCCAGTTGCAAATCGCAGCCAACCGTGTACTCACCATCGCAACCGTCCACGAACGCCTCTATCAGAATGCCTATTGCGAGGGCGTCAGCGCGTCGGAGTACTTGAGCGGGCTGGTTGGGGATATCGGCAAGGCGTTTGCAGAGCGCAAGATCGAACTGCAGATCGAGACGTTCCAACTGTCCTCAGAACGGATGGCGCCGTTGGGGCTGGTAGTTTCGGAACTGGTTACCAACGCGCTGAAGTATGGCCGAGGCCTCATTACGGTCAACGTCACCCGCGATGGCAAAGATGCTGCAATCGTGGTCACCGATGAGGGTGACGGTTTTCCCGATTCCTACCCAAAACCCAGTGGAACGGGGTTGGGCATGCGGCTGGTGAAGAGCTATTCGGGCTATGGCGCGCAAGCTATCCGTATTGATGCTTCAGCCCCGTTCAGCACGATACGGGTGCGCTTCAAGCTCTAGCCCCGTCCCTCGGTTTTCGACAATTCGATCGAACCCATCGCACCGAATTCTGACCAAGCACTGCGAGGCATGTATTTCGCGCTGCACGCGAAGCCGTCGAAACCACAGTAGGAGGAGGCAAGCCTTTCATGAGCGATCGCATCATCACACTGTTCACCGACACCACGCTGTTCGGTATCTCCATACTCAATTTGCTACTGGCGGTCACGGTCGCCGTACTCACCTTCCTGGTATCCCGGGCGGCAATCAGTTTTCTACTGCGCCGGGTCCAGCGCTGGTCGGAGCACTCCGGGGCGCTGAGTCACGTTGTGGCGAGGGTGCTGTCGGGGACCAGCAATTCCTTGCTGTTCCTCGCTTCACTGCTGGTAGGCCTGAGCATGCTGGACCTGCCTGAACGGTGGCTTAGCCGGGTGGGCAGCCTGTGGTTCGTGGTAGCGGCCCTGCAGATCGGCTTGTGGGTGAACCGCGCCATCAGCCTGGGGCTGGACCGCTACTTCCTGCACAACGGCGCCGACGGCACCAGCCAGGGCAGTGCACTGGCGACACTGTCGGCCTGGGGCGCGCGCGTGCTGCTGTGGTCGGTGGTGCTGCTGGCCATGCTGTCCAACCTGGGGGTGAACATCACCGCGTTCGTTGCCAGCCTGGGGGTGGGCGGTATTGCCGTTGCGCTGGCCGTGCAGAACATTCTGGGCGACCTGTTCGCCTCACTGTCGATTGCCGTGGACAAGCCCTTCGAAGTGGGGGATTTCATCGTCATTGGCCCGTTGGCGGGCACTGTAGAGCATGTAGGGCTGAAAACCACCCGCATCCGCAGCCTGGGCGGTGAACAGATCGTTATGGCCAATGCCAACATGATTGGCAGCACCATCCAGAACTACAAGCGCTTGCAGGAACGGCGCATCGTGTTCGAATTTGGCCTGTCGTACGACACCCCGACCGAGGCGGTCAAACAGGCGCCCGCCATTGTCGAAGAGGCGATCAAGGCTCAGCAACAAGTGCGCTTCGATCGTGCTCATTTGCGCGGGTTCGGTAAGGAAGCGTTGGAATTCGAGTGTGTGTATATCGTCAAGGACCCGGGCTACAACCTGTACATGGACATCCAGCAGGCCATCAACTTTCAACTGCTGGAAAAATTCTCCAGCATCGGCGCCGCATTTGCCGTACCCGTGCGGGCCATCAAGGTAACTGCGCTGCCGCAGGAGACGACAGGATCTGGCAACGTGCGGGACAGGGAACAGACGCACACAGGTAACAGAGAGCGCGCGGCTTCATTCACGGCAAGGTGACAGGAACGCCGGGGCGGCACTGGCCGCCTCGGCCGCGCACCTCAGTTTCAGCGCTGATCATCCTTCATCTGGCCACCTTGCTGGCCGGCGTGCCCGCCCTGCCGGCCGATTTCCTCGTCATCCATCTCTGCGGTGCCTGCGGCCCCCCCTGCGCCGGTCCCCACTCCACCCTGACGGCCTTGGTCAGAATCGGGTTTGGGGGTCTTCGTGACGTCCGGACCGGGCATCTGCCCGCCTTGATGGCCAGTGTCGGGGCTACGATCACGGTCTTGGTCGGTGCCATGAGTGTCTGCCTTGCCGCCCTGAGTGCCTGGCATGTCTTGATTGTTAGCCATGGTGATACACCTCATATCTGCTACACAGATAAGCCTGTGTACACGTAGGACTGAGCGACGTTGCATTCAGCCGGCTTTTTTCACGCAATCCAGACCAAACGCATGAAGCACTCGCACGCGATATGCCTATGCACCAGCGCCCGTTGCGCTGGCTTAAAGGCCCCAGTTAATCCACGCTCCAATCGCTAAGAACGCAAGAGAGCGCTGGCTCAGGCCTGGACCTGGCGCTCGGCGAACCGAATGCTGTCCCGCCCACCACGCTTGGACTGATACAACGCCACATCGCCCTGCTCGATCAGCGCCGCCAGGCTCACCGGCGCCTGGTCGAACACATTGGCCCCGATACTCAACGTCACCGCCTCTGTTGTAGGGACGGTCACACGCGCGTATTGCTGGAACTGCTCGCGCAGCATTCCCCCCAGCTCCAGCACCCGTTCGTTACTCGCCCCACTCAGCAAAATGACGAACTCATCCCCCCCAAGCCGCGCCGCCAACGAGCGCTCCGGGAGCACCGCACGGATCATCTCACTCAGGGCCACCAGTAACCGGTCCCCTGCGATGTGCCCATGCAGGTCATTGACCAACTTGAAGTTGTCAATATCGATCAACAGCAAAGCCCCAGGCCGCACGGCGCTTACATCCTTGAAAAATGGCCCTGCCCTCACCTCCAGCGCACGCCGATTATAGAGCGCAGTGAGTGGATCACGCGCCGCCAGCCGGGCAATCCGCTCTTCGCGGCGGTAGCGCACCGTACCGGTCATGGACAAGGCAATCAGCATGATCGCCATGGCCCCTTCCACCAGCGAGACCTGGATGATCAGCCCACCGAAGTTGGCCAGGTCTATCAACGTTCCTGGCGCAATGGCGATGATGGCCTTGATCACGTAGAACAAACCATGAATCAGCAGCACATAGCGCAACTGCACAGCCCCTACGCTCAGCGACTGGCCATGGGGTTGCAACAGTGAACTGGCCTTGAGCGTGAGCGACGCCACCAGCAACGAGTTGGCCATCAGCATCACCTTCGACCACTCCGGCCCGGCCGGCAGCATCAGCAACGCGAACCAGATCACCACGATCACCAGCCATGCCCGTGACACGCGGTCTTGGGTAAAGCGCAACACCCCCAGCAAAAACAACCCGTGGGCCACCACCAGCAAGCCGTTGGCGAACCAGATACCAATGAACAACAGGCCGATGCCACGCATCAAGGCGAGGGTGCAGCCAACCGTGATGGTGGCGAAGCCAGCGCTCCAGTACAGCAATGATTGCTCGCGAACGCTGCGCCACTCGATGGCCAGGTAAAGCGCCGCCGCCGCAGCCAGGGCGATGGAAATGGTGAGCATGGTCGGTGGATCAAGCGCCATGAAAGGTGTAGCCCGTGTGAGTGGTCATGAAAGCGGCGATTGTATGCGCTCTGGATGGCTTTTCAGAGGGGGCCACCGGGTTGCACGCAAAGGTTTTTCGCGATTCTAGGCACCTTTCGGGGTGTTGACATGGCTATTTGCTATCAACCGGACGAACGCCTCGTTCTCGATCGGTCGGCTTAACAGAAAACCCTGCACTTCATGGCACTGATCGTCCCGCAACATGGCCAACTGCTCCGGCGTTTCCACCCCTTCGGCCGTGACTGTCATGCCCATTGCGTTACCCAGGTTGATGATTGCCTGCACCACGCTGCGATCGCTGCTGCGCTTGCCCAGCGCCTGGATGAAGCGCTTGTCGATCTTGATGCTGTCGAACGGGTAAGTACGCAAGTAGCCCAAGGATGAATAACCCGTACCAAAGTCATCCATGTTCAGACGTACGCCCAGCTCCTTCAGCGCATTCATGGTGTGCAGGGCGCCTTCCACGTCGTTGAGCATCACGTTCTCGGTGATTTCCAGCTCCAGGCGGTGCGCCGGCAGCCCGGTGCTGCGCAGCGCTTCGGCAACGTCCCGTACCACATCGCTGCGGCTGAACTGGGCGGGCGACATGTTGACCGAAACCAATATGTCCAGCGGCCAGGCTCGGGCCAGACCGCAGGCCTGATACAGTACCCAGTTGCCCAGCAGCACGATCAGGTCCGACTCCTCGGCCAACGGGATGAAGCGGTCCGGCGCTAGCAAGCCAAGGCGCGGGTGGTGCCAGCGCACCAGCGCTTCGGCGGAGGCGACGGTTACCCCATCGACCTTGAAGCGTGGCTGAAAATGCAACCTCAATTCGCCAAGCGGTATGCCTTCGCGCAGTTCCTGTTCCAGCACGCGTTTGTCTAGCAGCGCGGTGTTCATCTGCGGCGAAAAATAGCGCCAGGTGCTCTTGCCCGCCTGCTTGGCACCGTACAGGGCCACGTCGGCGAAGCGAATCAGGTCGCTGGGGGTGCCAGGGTAATCGGCAGACAGCACGACCCCCAGGCTACCTCCGACCTGCACCCGGTGCTGGTCGATCGCCATCGGCCGCCTCAGCGCCTCGATGACGCGGGCGCAGAAGCGGTCGACCTCCTCGCGTGTGCCGGGCCCTGCCAACACCAGGACGAATTTGTCGCCCCCCAGGCGTGCCACCAGGTCGGTGCCCCGGGTTACCTGGCCGAGCCGGGCGGCGACTTCGATCAGCACCGCATCCCCTGCCGGGTGGCCCAGGCTGTCGTTGATGGGTTTGAAATTGTCCAGGTCCAGCATCAACACCGCCTGGGAAGCCTTGCCGGCGTCTTCCAGAAAACGGAACAACTTGTTGCGGTTGGGCAGCCCGGTCAGGGGGTCGTGCTGGGACAGATGCTGGATACGGGCGTGGGCCGTGACCTCGTCGGTGATGTCGGTGCAGGTGCCACGAAAGCCCTTGCAGATCTTGTGTTCAATGATAGCTTTGGCGGCTACCCGGCACTCGCGCCGCTGCCCGGCCTTGTCGTGGTACTGGCAACGCAAGCTGCCCGTGGCTTCGCTGGCGCCCAGGCCATGCAGCCAGGTTTCGACATGCCCGGTTTCGCAATCGAACAGCTCGCTGACGGGCTTCTGCAACCAGTGTTCTGCAGGGTGCCCGGTCAATTCGGCAAACCGTGGGGACAAGTAGGTCAGGTGCTGCTGGGCATCGGTTTCCCATATCCAGTCGGAGGCCGCTTCGGCCACGGCCTTGAAGCGCGCCTCACTGGCCTCGAGTGCCTGCTTGGACGCCGCCAGCTGCCGGTGGCTGCGGTCGATGCCGGCGCTGGTGCGCATGGCATACCGGGCAAACAGCGCCATGATCAAGACGATGATCAGCACCGCCACGATCAAGGGGCCAAACACCGCGCGGATCAACGCGCTGCCAGGCTGCTCGATGTGCCAGGTCAGGCTGTGGCCGCTCGCCTCCAGCGGCAGGTGCCCTTTGCCTTTTGGTGGCTGGGCACCAGCAGTGACCGCAAACTCAGCCAGCCCGACAGATTGCCCGAGCTGGCCCAGAACCGCCGGCGCCAGCACCCGAATGAACACCAGCACGGTTTTAGGCGCCGGCAGGTGGTGAGGGAGCGTTGGTGGGCGAATGACTGCGGCGGTGAACAGCGCTGGCTGGCCGGCGAATACCAGGTAACCGGACGCCGGTTGCTGGCGCTGCACGGCCTCCCGGGCCTGCTGCAAGATACGGCCACTGCTGGCGCTGTACTGCTCCAGGCCCTGATCGCTGAGGCGCCCGCGAACAACGGCGTAATGTGTACCGTCGTCATCGAGAACGAATACGCCCTCATAGCCGTCCTCGGTAAACAGCGTTGCGCCGACGTTGTCTTCCTCGAACGCCCAATGGGTGTCTACTGCCACCACAAGGTGCTCGTAGGCCGCTTGCCAGGCCGCATGGGTCCACAGGTAGCTGCGCTCGCTTTTCTGCAACTGCACCAGCGCAGATTCGGCGTGGAAGCGGCTTTGCACCAGCTCCCGCTCGTCCAGCCCCTGTGCGATGCGGTACAGCGACACCATGCCCAGCACCAGGGCCAGCAGCAGCAGGCCGGAAAACGCCAGGATCAGCTGGCGAACCACGTGACTGCGCGGCGAATCATTGCCAAACGTTGCTTCCATTCCGTGAGCGCCTTTAGCCGAAGTCCACAGGGTTGACTCACAGCCCATCACGTTGATCGCAACAACTGACCACCGGCCTTCGCACTAGCACCCTGGCTGGCCGCTAAAGCACCCGCTTGATCAACGGTTCCAACCGGCTATAGCGTAGCCTGCGCAGCAATTTGCGCACGGGCTTGGGGTGATCGGCCTTGACACCCAGTTCATCTGCCGACCCGATAGCGGGGGCGAACCGGCGCAGTGCGGCCAGTTCCGCCTCCCGCGGCGCCAGCCATTGCTGCTGCGGGTCGTCGATCAGCAGGCCGTTTTCCAGGTCCAGGTTGAAGCCACGCGGGTTCAGGTTGTTGCCGGTCAGCAATGAGTAGCGTTGGTCTACCCACATGCCCTTGGCATGGAAGGTATGCCCGGGGTCGTTCCAGATGCGGATCTGCAAGTGCCCACTGGCCAGGTACACGTGCCGGCGGCGGGCGAAGGCCCGCAGGTTGTCTTCATACAGGTAAGGCAACGCACCGCTGGCGCTGAACGGCTCCCCCGGGGCGATGTAGAAATCGTTGGCCGTGCGGTCGCCCACGATCAGCTCCACCTCGACGCCCCGCGCCAGGGCCTGGTCAATTTCCCGCATCACCGCCCTGGGCGGGTTGAAATACGGGGTGCAGATGACGATGCGCTGCTGCGCCACGGCCAGCAACGCACACACCGTACGGTTCAAGGTATTACCCCGGCCTACGCCAAGCAGCGGTATAACCCGCATGCCCTGCCCCGGGCGACTGGGTACAGCCTCATACACCAGCCGCCGAAGCCGCGCCCGCAGGCGTCGGATGTCGCTGCGCAGGCTGCCTGTGGCGGGCGGCTCGGGCAGGTCCAGACGCGGTGTGGCCACAGGGTGCAGCAGGCGCTGCACCAGGCCGGCCATGGCATCGGCAAGGGCCGGCGACTGGAAAACGTGATAACGGTCCAGGCGATAGCGGTCAAAGTGGTGCAGGTAGACGTTATTCAGGCTGGCGCCGGTGTACAGCACACAGTCGTCGATGATGCTGCCCTTGAGGTGCAACACCCCGAACAGCTCACGGGTTTGCACCGGCACGCCGTAAATCGGTACGTCCAGGCCCTGCAACTGGCGCTGGGCCTGATACCAGGCGGCATTGCCGGGTTGCCGCCCAGCACCCAGCAGGCCGCGCCGGGCGCGGAACCAGTCGACCACCACGATGATGTCCAACGCTGGCCTGGCGGCCTTGGCCCGGTACAGTGCATCGAGTACTGCCTGCCCCGCCTCGTCCTGCTGCAGGTACAGCGCCACGATGACAATGCGCCGCTCAGCGGCGGCGATACGCGCCAGCAGGCAGTCACGGTAGGCCCTTGCATCGGGCAGCACCTGTATCGCGTCGGGGGTTAGCGCTATGCCGGAGAGGGCATCCAAAAAGGTTTCGGGGTTCACGTGCGGTCATCTTCGCGGCCAACTGTGCCCCCAGCTTGCACAGGAATCGCGTAACGGTCCACCCCGCGTGGGTGAGGCGCAGCTTCAGTAATTCACCCAACTCCAAAATTCTGACCGATTTGGGTACGAGACGCTTGACATATTAAGTAGCAAATATTCTCATTCGCTCCTTATTTTCCATTTGGTGCATCTTTCATGAACCACCCGGCCTCATCACGTCGTTTTGGCCATGCCCGTAGTCTGCTGGCCGCAGCCATCTGCCTGGCTACTCTTGCACCTGCGCATGCTGCCGACGGCAGCAAGACGGCGGAAAACAAAAAACCCGGTACCCTGGAGCTTGGCGCAACCGAGATCGTGAATACCCAGCTGGGCAGCGTTACTGAGGGCTCGCAGTCTTACACCACCGGCGCCATGGCCACTGCGACCAAGCTGCCGCTGACCCTGCGTGAAACACCTCAGGCCACCACTGTCATTACCCGTCAGCGCATGGATGACCAGGGCATGACCAGCATCAACGATGTAGTGAAAAACACGCCGGGCCTGTTCCTCGATTTCTCCAGTGGCCCCGGCAGGCAAACCTACTCGGCCCGCGGCTTCGACATCGACAACCTGATGTATGACGGTATCCCCAGCGGTTACAGCGGCTGGACCGTCGGTTCGCAACCCAACCTGGCGATGTTCGACCGCGTGGAGATCGTGCGAGGCGCCACCGGCCTGGTGACCGGGGCCGGCAACCCCTCTGCGGCCATCAACCTTGTGCGCAAACGCCCCCTGGCAGAACAGAAACTCACCCTCACCGGCGCCGCCGGCAGCTGGGACGACTACCGCGGCGAACTGGATGCCTCCAGCCCGCTGAACGACAGCGGCACGCTGCGTGGCAGGGTAGTGGCCTCGTACCGTGACAATGGCAGCTTCGTGGACGATGTCGACGAGGACCACGGCCTGTTCTACGCCGTGACCGAGGCCGACCTGAGCGAGGACACCACCCTCACCCTCGGCTTCTCGCACCAGAAGGACAAGACCAACTATTTCTGGGGTGCCTCCATGGTTGGCCTGGATGGCCATCACCTGAACCTGCCACGCTCCTACAACCCTGGCACATCCTGGGAAGACAAGGACCAGAACATCGACACCGTGTTTGCAGAACTGCGCCAGCGCCTGGCCAATGACTGGCAGTTGCAGGTCAACGCCAACTACAGCGACCAGCAGGCCACCTTTTCCGGGTCATACCTGTCGCGCTGGGCTGAGGACCTGAGCCTGGCGCGAACGGTTTATCAGTCCAGGCATGACCAGAAGCAGGCCGGGGTGGACGCATTCGTGAGTGGCCCATTCGACGCATTTGGCCGTACGCACGAATTGGTGGTGGGCGCCAGCCGACGGGTCGCCGACCTCAAGGAAAAAAACTATGCGCCGTATGACATGTACTGGCCGCTGGAGGCTGGCAAGCCTGATTTTCAACGCTCTGGCAGCAGCCGGGCAGTCACCACCCAGGACGGCGTCTACCTGACCACTCGCCTGAGCCTAGCCGACCCGCTGAAACTGATCCTGGGCGGCCGGCTGGACTGGTACGACTACGACAGCAAGGACGATTCGGCAGCCGATTACAAGGTCACCCGCAATGTGACCCGCTACGGCGGCCTGATCTACGAACTGGACGATCACCACTCGGTCTATGTCAGCTACAGCGATATCTTCAACCCGCAAAGCTACCAGGACACCGCTGGCAGCATTCTCAAGCCGGTGGTGGGCAAGAACTATGAAATCGGGCTGAAAGGCGAATACTTCGATGGTGCGTTGAACGCGAGCGTGGCGGTGTTCCGGGTAGACCAGGAGAACCGCGGCGTTCAGGTCACCGGGGCGGGCCTGGCAGGCTGCGCGGACCCCAACAACTGCTATGTGGCTTCCGGTGAAATCCGTAGCCAGGGTGTCGATTTCGAACTGCAGGGTGCACTGCTGCCCAATTGGCAGGTGGGCGCCGGTTATACCTATGCCCGTACGCACTACGTGAAAGACTCGTCCAACCCGCAGAACGAAAACCAGCGCTTCGACACCGACATGCCTGAACACCTGTTCAAGGTTTCCACAACCTACAGGTTCCAGGGCCCGTTGGAGAAGCTGCGCGTCGGGGGCAACGTCTACTGGCAGAGCCGCATGTACAACGACTTCACGACGGCGACCGGGGCGAGCTACCGCCTGCAGCAAGGCAGCTACGCTACCACCGACCTGATGGCAGGGTACAAGGTCAACGAGCATCTGGACCTGCAGCTCAACGCCAACAATATTTTCGACCGCACCTATTACTCGGCGATTTCGAGTTCGGTGTATTACGGCGGGGACGTGTACGGCGCACCACGCAACCTGATGCTGACGGGGAAATACAGCTTCTGATGCTGCTGGGGCCGCTTTG
This sequence comes from Pseudomonas sp. S60, assembly GCF_016647865.1. Lineage (NCBI taxonomy): Bacteria > Pseudomonadati > Pseudomonadota > Gammaproteobacteria > Pseudomonadales > Pseudomonadaceae > Pseudomonas > Pseudomonas sp. S60. The sequence continues at coordinate 108,302 of NZ_JACVVH010000013.1, forward strand.
CGGCCCCAACACCTCAGCTACCGCAGGTCAAACCGGTCCAGTTCCATCACCTTCTCCCACGCTGCAACAAAGTCCCGAACGAATTTGCCCTGCGCGTCGCTACTGCCATACACCTCGCTCAACGCCCGCAACTGAGCATGGGAGCCAAACACCAGATCGACCCGGCTGGCCGTCCACCTCACCTGCCCGGTGCTGCGGTCGCGGCCCTCGAAGGCCTCGTTGTCCGCTGAGGTTGGCTTCCACTCCACCCCCATGTCCAGCAGGTTGCGGAAGAAATCATTGCTCAACACACCGACCTTGTCGGTGAACACCCCTTGAGTACTGCCAGCGTGGTTGGCCCCCAGCACCCGCAAACCGCCCACCAGCACAGTCAGTTCCGGCGCTGTAAGCGTCAGCAGTTGTGCCCTGTCCAGCAGCAGCTTCTCGGCCTTGACGCTGTAGCGGGCTTTGAGAAAGTTGCGCAGGCCATCAGCCACCGGCTCCAGCACGGCGAACGATTCCACATCTGTCTGCGCCTGCGAAGCATCAGCGCGCCCGGGGCGGAAGGCCACGGTCACACTGTGGCCAGCGTCAGCCGCCGCCTTCTCCACCGCTGCTACGCCCGCCAGCACGATCAGGTCTGCCATCGACACCTGCTTGGCGCCGGCATTGAATTCAGCCCGCACCGTTTCCAGCGCTGCCAGCACCTTGTCGGTGCCTTGGTTCACTGGCCAGTCTTTCTGTGGAGACAAGCGCAAGCGCCCGCCGTTGGCGCCACCACGCTTGTCCGAACCGCGGAACGTGGAGGCCGCCGCCCAGGCAGTGGCCACCAGGTCCCCAACCGCCAGGCCGCTGGCCAATATCCGGGTTTTCAATGCAGCGATGTCCTGCGCATCGATCAGCGGGTAGTCCACCTTGGGGATGGGGTCTTGCCAGAGCAGCTCTTCGGCAGGCATTTCCGGGCCCAGGTAACGCGCCAGCGGCCCCATGTCCCGGTGGATCAGCTTGTACCAGGCGCGGGCGAAAGCGTCCGCCAGCTGGTCAGGGTTGTCCTTGAAGCGCCGGGCGATAGGCTCGTACACGGGGTCGAAGCGCAGGGCCAGGTCCGAGGTGAGCATCATCGGCGCGTGGCGCTTCGCCGGGTCGTGGGCGTCGGGCACAGTGCCGGCGCCCTTGCCATCTTTCGGCCGCCACTGGTGCGCGCCTGCCGGGCTCTTGGTCAGTTCCCAGTCGAAGGCGAACAGGTTGGTGAGGTACTCGTTGCTCCACTTGGTCGGGGTAGACGTCCACGTCACCTCCAGGCCGCTGGTGATGGTATCGCCGCCCTTGCCGGTGCCGAACGTACTGGCCCAACCGAAGCCTTGCTGCTCCAGGCCCGCAGCTTCGGGCTCGGCCCCGACGTTGTCGGCTGGGCCGGCGCCATGGGTCTTGCCGAAAGCATGGCCGCCTGCGATCAGTGCCACGGTTTCTTCATCGTTCATGGCCATGCGGCCAAACGTTTCACGGATATCACGGCCTGAGGCGACCGGGTCGGGGTTGCCCTCGGGGCCTTCCGGGTTGACGTAGATAAGCCCCATCTGGACGGCGGCCAGGGGGTTCTCAAGGTTGCGCTCACCCCCCAGGTTGCGGCTCTGTTCTTCGCCGTGCTTGGCCGGCTCGGCCACCAGGTCGCCCTCCCCGGGGGGTTGGGCCTTGGCCTGCTCCTTGCCGTAGCGGGTGTCGCCGCCCAGCCAGACCTTTTCCGAGCCCCAGTACACATCTTCGTCTGGCTCCCACACGTCCGCACGGCCACCGGAAAACCCGAAGGTCTTGAAGCCCATCGATTCGAGGGCGACGTTGCCGGTGAGTACGATCAGGTCGGCCCAGGAGATCTTGTTGCCGTATTTTTGCTTGATTGGCCACAGCAGGCGCCGGGCCTTGTCCAGGCTGACGTTGTCGGGCCAGCTGTTGAGCGGCGCAAAGCGCTGCTGGCCAGAGCCCGCACCCCCGCGGCCATCGCCGGTGCGGTAGGTACCGGCGCTGTGCCAGGCCATGCGGATGAACAGCGGCCCGTAGTGGCCGAAGTCGGCCGGCCACCAGTCCTGCGAGTCGGTCATCAGCGCTGTCAGGTCGGCCTTCAGCGCCTGGAAATCCAGGCTCTTGAATGCCTTGGCATAATCGAAATCAGCGCCCATGGGGTCAGACAGGGAGGCGTGTTGGTGAAGTATTCTCAGGTTCAGCTGGTCCGGCCACCAATCACGGTTGGTGGTGCCGCCACCGGCGGTTTGATGGAACGGGCATTTCGGTTCGTTCGACATCTGCGGATACCTTCAGGTCGGTTGTCCAGATTCCCACCCGAAAGCCTAGCCGAGGCCGTGCAGAGGTCTAATAGAATGGCTATTGCGGGGCAATAGCCTGACGCTCTCGACTACTTGCTCCGCTGCATCCAGGCCGCCCCCAGGCCGCTGAAACAGATGACCAGGATGCCCACCAGGCTAAGGGTGTCGGGTACCTGGCTGTAGAACAGCACCCCAAGCAGGCCGGCGAACACGATCTGGCAGTAGCTGAAGGGCGCCAGCAGCGCCGGCGCTGCGAACCGGAACGCCTGGGTCAGCAGCAGGTGGGCGGTCATCCCGAAGCCGCCCAGGGCCAGCATCAGCAGCGCATGGTCCCAACGCGGTGTTTCCCAGAAGAACGGCACCAGGGCACTCATTGCCAGTGTATTGCACAGCCCCGCGTAGAAGTTGCTGGTGGTGGGGCTGTCGTGCGCCGCCAGAATGCGCGTGAGCAACTGGTAGAAGCAAAAGCCCAACGCTGAACCGAACGGGAACAGGATGGCCGGGGTAAACATGGCCCCGCCCGGGTGCACCACCACCAGTACGCCGATGAAGCCCAACACCACGGCCACCCACTGCCCTACCGTTACCCGCTCCTTGAGCAGGGGAGCCGACAATGCGGTGACCAGCACCGGGGCGAGAAAGTTGACCGCCGTGGCCTCGGCCAATGGCAGGTACTGCAAGCCAGTGGTGAACAGCAGGCTGGTACTGAGCAGGCTGAGGGCGCGCAGGGTCTGCAGCACCGGGCGGCGCGTACGCAGCACATTGAGGCCCGACTTGGGCAGGAAGATGCCGGCCATCAACAGGGTGTGCACCACATAGCGGGCCCACACCACCATGACGATCGGATAAAGGCCGCCGAGAAACTTGGACAGTGCGTCGTGACTGGCAAACAGGAACGTGGCCCCGACCACCAGCGCGATGCCACGCAGGGGTTGGTTGACGCCGGACAGCGGGGTGCTGGAACTCATGGCTCTCTCGATGGGGGCGCCACACCAGGCGGCGCCGTTTGAATGCCGCGCGGGCAATGCCGTGCGGGGGCAGCACTGGGATTCTAGAAGAGATGCGCGACGAGAAGGAAGTTCAATTGCCGCCAGGGCCGGCCCAGGTCAATTTGTGTGCGTTAATCGACCACTTTGCCGCCTGCCGGCGTGGCCCGTGGCCTGCCTATCGCTCACCATCGGGCAGGCACCCAGTGTTCATACAAGGATTCTTCAATGCACACGCTCACCACCAACAACGGGCTGGCCCTGCCGGCAGTCGGCCTGGGGACCTGGCCGATGACAGGCACCGCCTGCACCCAGGCGGTTGTTCAAGCGCTGGAGTTGGGCTACCGGCACATCGACACCGCGACCGCTTACGAAAACGAGGCAGATGTGGGCGCGGCACTGCGCACCAGCAACGTGCCGCGCGAGCAGATCCACCTGACCACCAAGGTGTGGTGGGACAGCCTGTCGCCCAAGGCCATGCGCCAGTCGCTCGAAGCCAGCTTGCGAGCGCTGGGCACCGAGCACGTGGACCTGTTCCACATCCACTGGCCGGGCAAGGACTGGGACCTGGCGCGCAGCATCGAAACCCTGGTAGCGCTGCGCGAAGAGGGCAAGGCGCGCCACATCGGGGTAGCCAATTTCCCTCTGGGCCTGCTACGCCAGGTGATCGAGACGTTGGGTGCGCCGCTTTCGGCCATCCAGGTGGAATACCACGTTTTGCTCGGCCAGCAGGCGCTGCTGGACTACGCCCGCAGCAACGACTTGCTGCTCACCGCCTATACCCCGCTGGCCCGCGGCCAGGCGGCAGCAGAACCGGCCATCCAGGCTATCGCCCGCAAGCACGGGGTGCTGCCCAGCCAGGTGGCGCTGAAGTGGCTGCTGGACCAGGACGGGGTGGCGGTGATTCCAAAGGCCAGCAGCCGTGAAAACCAGCTGGCCAACCTGGGCTCACTGCAGGTCCAGCTCGATGACGAAGACCGGGCGGCAATCGCCGCACTGCCCAAGGACCAGCGCGTGGTCAGCCCAGCGTTCGCGCCGGACTGGAACAGCTAAGCGGCACGCTGGCGCTCAGGCGGGTTGTGGCGAGCCCGCCACGTCAATGTGCTTCAAACGCTCGCTGGCAGGCACGGGCCGGCCATACAGGTAGCCCTGCAAGTGCGAACAGCCCTCGGCCGCCAGCCGCTTGCGCTGCTCTTCCGACTCGACGCCTTCGGCTGTGGTCTTGATCATCAGGCTGTTGGACAGCCCAGTGATGGCGCGGATGATCGACATGGCCTCGGGGCTGTCGCACATGTCATGCACGAACGACTTGTCGATCTTGATCCGATCAAACGGAAACGACCGCAGGTAACCCAGCGACGAGTACCCCGTGCCGAAGTCGTCCAGCGAAATGGACACGCCCAGGTCTTTCAGCGCCCGCAGTACACGCACGTTCTCGTCGCTGTTGCCCAGCAGCACCGACTCGGTAATCTCCAGCTCCAGGCGCTGCGCGGGCAGGCCTGAGTCCGCCAGCGCCAACGCCACAGTGTGCACCAGGTTGGCGTTCTTGAACTGCACGGGCGACAGGTTCACCGATACCGTCTGCTCGCTGTCCCAGCGCACTGCTTCCTGGCAGGCCAGGTTCAGCGCCCGTGTGCCCAGCTCATGGATCAGCCCGGTTTCTTCGGCAATGGGTATGAAGTCCATTGGCATCACCATGCCGCGCGTTGGGTGCAACCAGCGCAGCAATGCCTCGTAGCCTGTCACGCTGCTGGTCAGCTGATCTACCACGGGTTGGTAGTGCAGCTGCAACTGGCCCAGGTGCAAGGCCGTGCGCAGGTCGGTTTCCACCAGGCGGCGCTGGCGCGCCGCGACATCCAGCTGCACGGCGAAACACTCGTAGCGGTTACGCCCGTTGCGCTTGGCCTCGTACAGCGCCATGTCGGCATAGCCGAGCAACTGGTCGGCGTGCTGGTGATCATCTGGCGCGATGGCAACGCCGATGCTCACCCCCACACTGAACTGGTGCCCTTCGATCTGAAACGGCGGCGTGATCGCATTGATCAGGCGCCGGGCAGTATTGTGAGCGGCCTCACGGCTATCCAAGCCGGTGAGCACGATGGCGAACTCATCACCCCCCAGGCGCGCCAGGGTGTCGCGCTCGCGCAACTCTCGGCGCAGGCGCTTGCTCAAGACCCGCAGCAGTTTGTCGCCAAAGGCATGGCCCAGCGAGTCGTTGATGTTCTTGAAGTGGTCCAGATCCAGGCACAGGGCAGCCGTCAGCTTACCCGCCTCGGCACCGCGCAGCAGTGCCTGGCCCAGCCGTTGGCTGAACAGGGTGCGGTTGGGCAGCCCGGTCAGCGCATCATGATGAGCCATATGGTGAATCTGGGCATGGGCTGCCAGCTGCTCGGTGGCGTCTTCGGCCACGAACAGCACGTAGTCGGCCTGCCCTTCCCGGTTCTGACTAAGCAGGGTACGGCTGCGCAACATGCGTGGGCCACAGGCGGTGTCAACCCGGGTCTCGGCCGCATGCCCTTTGGTGCTGCGGGCACCACGTGCCAGCTGTTGCTGTACATAGGCCGCAGCACCAGGTGCCAGGCAGTCTGCTGGCAACTGCCCAACCATGGGCTGTTGCGGCCCGGCGAACAGGCGCAGGGCCTGTTGGTTGGCCAGCAGAATGCGCTGGCTCTCCAGCCCCAGCACCATGACACTGGCGGGGATATTGGCGATGACCGAGTCAAGAAACTGCGAGAGCCTGGCCATCTCTTGGCTGTATTGCTCGGCCAGCTCCTTGGCCTGCAGCAACGCCTGCTCTTGCTGGTAGCGCTCGGTAATGTCGCGGGTGACCTTGGCAAACCCGACGAGGTTGCCTTCATCGTCATACACCGCGTCGATGACCACATGCGCCCGGAAGGCGCTGCCGTCCTTGCGCAGGCGCAGCCCGGTTTCTTCGAAACGCCCGGTGCTGCGGGCCTGCGCCAGGTTATGCGTGGGTGCGCCGGCACTGCGTTCGGCTTCGGTGTAGAACACTGAGTAATGCTGGCCGACGATCTCATCGGCGCTATACCCTTTGGCGCGCTGCGCGCCGGGGTTCCAATTGGCGACCAGGCCCTCGGGTGTGAGCATGTAGATGGCGTAGTCGACCACGCTCTGGATCAGCAGCCGGTACATGGCGTCGGGGCTTGCGGCTAGCGGCATGGGTTTTTACCTGGGCCTGGGGAGGGCGAGCGTTGACTGGCGGCTGGGGCCGGCCTTTGATCAATGATGGCATTATGCTGTTAATGAAGGTTTTGTGAAGGGTGGTGGCCATTTGGCCTGCCCAGCGGCGGGTTGCGTTGAGTGGCGGTGGGACCTGACAATGTCAACTATGTGCCCGTAAACGTGTTCACCCTGTATCCGGCCTGTACTGCCACGACAAAAAGGGGCCCACCTTGAACGCTGAGCTATGAACTTATTCAGGTAGGCGCGTACACCGAGCAAACATTCTTTCGCGCAAGTGGCGCTTAGTCACCTTTCCGCCCTTACGGCGGGTTACTTTGGTCTTGGCCAAAGTAACCAAAGCCGCCCGCTCCCGTCATCCGGCCCCTACGCTTCGCTCCGGGGTTCCCTCGCTCCGGGCTTGCTCCCGGGAGGACCGCGCCGAA